>CAKZMS010000367.1 GCA_937128785.1 uncultured Opitutaceae bacterium
GAAGTCAGGAAGCCGGCGGCGGTTATATAGGTGAGGGTGCTGTTCGAGCCGTAGGTGGCCCCCACGGCGGCGGCATCGGCAACGCCCAGCGTCTTTTTGAGCAGGAAGTAGCTGTAGATCGGGACGATCGCGCTCATGACCAGAATGATGCCAATGATAATGATGCCGTCGCCAAACAGACTGGAATCCGACAGGCTTTTGCCCCCCTTGAACCCGATGGAAAGCATCAGGTAGAGCGAAACGAATTTAACGACCGATTCCGGGATCGTCAGATTCGAGTTCAGCAGGACAGCGACGAATCCGAGAATGAAGAAAAGCACCCCCGGGTTTAAAATAGTGGTCAGGACTTCCATGAGCGGCTCGGCCTAACCAAGAGGAGGGTTCTGGGAATAACGCAAACTAAAGCATGAAATAAAATACGTGTAATATGATACGTAAAAAATCAGAGGCGGGCTGTCTCGTAAATACTGGAGAGGTTTATCGACGCTTCAACCGCAGGAACAGTTTCCCGTCCGAGTAGTAGTCGATGAAGTTGGCGGAGGTCTGCATTCGATCGGTCCAGGTGTTGGCGGGCCGGCCGGAATTTTCCTGGGCGACAAACTCAACCTCACCATTGAACCACTTCCGGTAGGGACCTCCTTCGGTCATCGAGTTTTTCATCGTGAGCTGATCATTCCGGTGGTCGGGCTGAAGCTTGATAAAGATGTCATCACCGGAGACGCGCACATCCTGAATGTATTTCTCGACAAAGACCACGGCGGTCCAGGGGCCGAAATCACGTTCTTCGGTGGCTTCCGCGGCGGCAGCTCCCTGGGCTGACAGGGCGAGCAAAACGGTGGCGAGGAGGGCAGGGAGAATGGAGAGACGCTGCATGTTTGCGATACTACGCGGGGTTGGCGGCTCACTTCAAGCTGCGTCGGAGGACGGGCTGGATCAGATCACCACCGCGCGGGGGCGTTCCAGATTCGATATGGCCGTCATAATCCGTTCGCTGGCGACCTGGTAGCGTTGTTTGCCGGCACTTTTGTCTTCGATTTCCTCAATCTGCAGGGGTTTGCCGTAGGTGATGCTGACCGGGACGCCGGGGTTGAGGATCCCGCCGCGCCCCCACGCTTTGTGGGAATCGAAAATCCGCACCGGCACGACCGGAACCTTGGCCCGGCAGGCGATCATCCCCACACCCGACTTCGGCTTTTGGAAGGATCCGTCGCGCGAGCGGGTGCCCTCGGGAAACAGGATCAGGGCTTTGCCGTCCTGCAGCGTGCGTAGCACCCGTTTGATGGCGGAAACATCGGAGCCGCCATCACGATCCACGGGAATGCAACCGGCCTGATCCATCCACCAGCTCAGGACGCCGCCTTTCCACAGGGTTTTGCGGGCGAAAAATGCAATCTGCCGCGGCACGTTGCTGCCGATTGCCGGCGGGTCCAAGTGGCTGGCGTGATTGCCGGCGAGGAGGAACGGCCCGCTGGTGGGAATGTTCTCAACCCCCGAAACATCCCCCCGAAACCACATGTTGTGCAGGGTCTTGAAGATGTAGTGAAAAAACCCGTAGACGGGCGTCATTTCGACCTGGGGATACGCTTGGCTCATGAGGCGGGAGACAGGCGATGGGAGAGGTTCGAGCTCAGCAGCTCGACCACTTCCTCCAAAGTGAGATGAGTGCTGTCGATGTCGGTGGCGCCGAGAGGGCAGGCCAACGGCGCCGTCTTGCGGGAGCGGTCGAGCCGGTCGCGTTCAGTAATGGAATCCTCCTGCCCCTCGGCGGCCCGACGGCGGGCCCGCTCGGCGGGATCGGCGTGCAGAAAAAACCGAAAGGTGGCGTCGGGGAAGATCACCGAACCGATGTCCCGACCTTCCATGATCAGACCCGGAAACCCGGCGTTTTGCGCCACCGTGGTTTGCCCGCGTTGATAGGCGAGCAGGGCTTCACGCAATTCCGGCACCGCCGCAAAATGGGACACGTTGGCGTTTACTTCCGCCGTGCGGATTTCAGCATCGGGCACGACCCGGCCGTTGATCTTCATGTGGGCCCGACGTCCTTCGACCTCGGTCTCGAGGGTGATTTTCCCGGTAGCCTCTCGAATCCCGGCCGGGTCGTCGGCGGCCACTCCCATGCGCAGCATCTCGGCGGTCATGGTCCGGTAAAACGAGCCCGTATCCACGTGCAGTAGATTGAAACGCTCGCTGAGCGCTCGGGAGGTGGAAGATTTGCCGGAGGCGGCGCCGCCATCGATGGCGACTATGGTAAAGGACGCGTCGGTCACGCTGCGGAGGATTTTGTCCGGACGGACTCCAGCAACTCAAAAAAGTGCGGAAACGTCTTTGCGCACACGTCGGGATGGTGAATCGACAGCCAGGGCGTGCCGTCTCCGCGCAGATTATGGCAGCCCAGAATTCCAAAACTCATCGCAAAGCGATGGTCGCCGTAGGTTTCGATGGTTTGATCCACTTTCAAGGGCTGCGGCGTGATCGTCAGGGAATCCTCTTCCTCGACCACCTCCTGCCCGAGACGTCGCAACTCTGTGGCCATCCCCGCGACCCGATCGGTCTCCTGGTGTCGGGTATGGGCGATCCCGGTGATTTTGGTTGGGCCGTCCAACAACGGGGCGATGGCCGCCAAGGTCAGAAAGGTGTCGGAGATTTCCTTGAAATTCTCCTCCAGGAGTTGGCCCGAGGGACGGGTCCACACCCGTTGCACAACTTCCGCGAAGGCCGCATCCCCCTGCAGCCCTTGTCCGGGGGGCCGCAGGTGCGGCAAGCGAAGGGATCCCCCCACCAGCAGCATTAAAGCCTGCCAATAGCTGGCGGCCGTGGCGTCGGGCTCGATCGGATGTTCCGAAGGCGGGGTGTAGACGTGGGGCTCGATCGCGAACCGGCCGTCGATGGCCGGTGCCACGTCACTGCCGAATTCCGCCATCAAGCGGCGCGTCATTTCCACGAAGGTCCAACGCACGCTCCCCACGATTTGAATCGAGGTTGGCCCCGCGGCGACGGGGGCGACCATCAGCAGGGCCGAAAGCAATTGGCTGCTGGCACTGGCGTCCAGATCAATGGAGCCGCCGCGCAGACCTCGGGCGTGGATTTCCAGAGGAAAGAACCCTTCTTGCCCGGTGCAGCGCACGTCGGCGCCGAGTTCGCGCAGGGCATTGATCAAACCCGCCATGGGGCGGTGCCGCATCTGCTCCACACCGTCGAGGCGGTAGACCCCCCGGGGAGCGGAGGCGCACCGGGCGGTCAGGAAGCGGGCGGCGGTGCCCGCCAGGCCCACAAACAACTCCACCGGTTGGTCCGACCGGAACAGCTTGTCCTGATCCGAGACCTGCAGCGTCAGCGCCGTTTCATCGGATTCAACCCGGCAGCCCAGTTGGCGCAGGGCCTCGGCCATGAGCCGGGTGTCGTCGCTGAACAACGCGCCGGTCAGCTTCACCGGCTGTTGGCCAAACGATGCCAGTATGAGCGCTCGATTGGTGAGACTTTTTGAACCCGGCAGGGTGACCACATCTTCGATGGGACCCGTGAAGGGCTGGATAGGCAGGATTTCGGGAAGGGTATTCACGTCACGTTGGATTACGGCCGCAGACCGTCTCGCCACGACTTGCCGCGCTCCAGCCGAGCCCTCAACTCAGTCCAATCGCGATTGGAAAGGGCGGATCGAAAATGATGCAGATCGTCTTCGAATCCTTTGAGGGCGCGCAGAATCTCGTCGCGGTTCTGTTCCAGAATCTCGATCCACATGGTGGCATCGCTGGCGGCGATGCGGGTGGTGTCTTTCAAGCCGTTGCCGGCCAGGTGACTCCATTGGGACGGGCGGGCTCCAAGCAAGGTGCCCAGATTGGTGGCGACGATTTGGGGCAGGTGACTGATGTGCGCGACGATCTCGTCGTGCTGGTCTGCGGTCGTGGTCACAACCTCGCTGCCCAGGTCACGCCAAAAACGTACGACCGTTTCCACCGCGGTGGTCTGGTCGGCCTCTTGGGGAGTCACGAAACAGGTGCGACCTTCGAACAGTTCAGGATCCGCATTCTCCCAACCGGTCAAAGCGCTGCCCGCCATGGGGTGGGAACCGACAAACGTCGCCGCGGTGTCGGCGAGACTAGTCCGGGCCTCGCGACAAATCTCGGCCTTGACGCTGCCAACATCGGTCACGATGGCGTGCTCGGGCAGGTCCTGGGCGATGCGCTGAACCAGCGCGGGAATGCGAGTGACGGGGGAGGCGACGACGACCATGCCAGCCTCCGCGACCGCTGCCTCTGGCGAATCGGCCACTTCGTCGCACCAAGGCTGATCAACCAAAGCGACCCGCACCTCCGGTCGCCGTGCCCAAATCACGATGCGCTCAGCCACCCCACGAGCCCGCGCCGCGCGGGCCACCGAGGCACCGAGCAAGCCGGGAGCAAGCACGACGAGCGTTTCTATCATATCGTTGGTGAAACCCGAGGCGGTGGCGGATGTCGAGCATCGCGTGAGGGAAGAGCCTCCGGCGATGGCGCATTGATTTCTCCGGATCGGCGGACTTTGTTCGACCCGTTCATGCCGTATTACCGCCGCAAACGACGCCGTGCCCAAATCTGGAGCGTGCTCAAGCCCTGGGTTCTGGGGGCTCTCGGGCTGGCGGCTTTGGCCGGCTTGTGGTGGGGGCTGACGCAGATTGGTCCGCGGGATGTGTCGCCCGACGAGACGGTCGATGAACGGCAACTGGCGGCGGATGAAACCGATGCACTCCGGCGGGAGGTCGAGCGATTGCGTGGCGACTTGGTCACGGCGTCAGGGACTCAGGAGATCAACTTGCTGGAGGAGGCAGTGGCCAAACAGCGGGAGATCGTCGCCGCGGGACGAGGCGAGCAGTCGGAGATTCGGCGGCTCAATGAACTGGAAACCCAGTTGGAGACCGCCCGGGCGATTCAATTGAACGAACAGATTGAACAGCTGATGGCGCGGGCGGATTCGACTGATGCCAACCGCGATAGTGTGGCGGTGCAGGCGGCATGGGCCGAGGCCCTGCGACTGCAACGGGAGGTCAATCGATCGGGGGCTGCGGCGGGTCAGAAAAACTTTGTGCGCGAAGAACGGTTCGAAAAGCAGCTGCAGGAATTGCAGACCCAACCACTCGCGGCGGAAATCGACGGAGCGATGGCGGTCGCGCGGGAAGCGCTGGAGGCGCAGAATTGGGCGGACGCTTTGGCGGCATTGACGACGGCGCGAGAACTGCAACTGCGACTGAACAACGAATTTTCCCGGTCCCGGTTTGCCAGCCTGCGCCGACTGGACGAGATCGAGCGTGAACTGGAATCGCTCGATGCCGCGACGGTTGCGATCGAAGTCGACGAACTGGAATCCGCCGGGGACGCCGCCCTCGAGGCAGGTGAGTTTGAAACGGCGGTCCTAGCTTACGAAGAAGCGCGCCAGACCCAATTGCGGATCAATCGGGATTTTAGCCGGAGCCGTTTCCTGTCGTCGCCCCGCGTCGAACAACTCGAAGTGAAACGCCAGACGGCGTCCAGTGCCCCCAGGCTGGCGGGAGTCCGCGAAGAGATGGAGACCATCGATCGGCTGCTCCTGCGTCGCGAAGTGGGACTGGCGGAGGAGAAGATCAAAGTGGCATCGGAACAGCTCGAGGACGTGTTCGAACAACTGCCGAAGAGCGAGGTGCTCGATGCCGACATGCGTCTGAAACTCTCCTTCCTGGCGGCCCAAACGGGAAGGCTACGCCAAATCCAGGACACCGTTTACGATCAGTTGCGTCCCTTGCCCGGAGTATCCGAGCGACGTCTTTTGGGGAGCGAATTCCCTCAGGAGCTCTACTTGCAGGTCATGCGCGTGAATCCCAGCCGCAATGCCGGTCGGGCCTTTCCCGTGGATTCGGTTAACTGGCTCGAAGCGATGGAATGCTGTGAGCGTTTGTCATGGATTTTGGCCCGGCCGGTGAGGCTGCCGACGGTTGATGAGTTTCGCGTGGCGGTGGGTGATGCTTCGACGCAGGCCATCCCCGCGACCGGAGGCTCAGCCAGTCAAGCCATGGCGACGGTCGATGCCGGCCCGGCCGGTTTCTTTGATCTGCTGGGCAACCTCGACGAATGGCTACAGCCGACGGCGGAAGTCGAAGCCGGTATGGCCATCGTAGGTGGAGGAAGTTTCCGGGACGACGAGTCTGTCATCCGCAGTGTTCCGATCCGCCTGATTTCCCGAGCCGAGCGGGCACGACACGTCGGATTTCGGGTCATGGTCGAGTTCAACGACTGATCTTCCGAATCCCGCTCGCGCGGCGAGGGCTAAAGCCCGCCGATTTTGATGATGCGATCGAACTCCGGTTTGGTCAGTGGAATGACGGAGAGCCGGCTCTGCTTGATCAGGGCGATGTTGGACAGTTTAGGCTCGGCCTTGATTTGGGCGAGACTCACTGGTGCGGGCAGGGCCTTACCCGCCTTCAGTTTCACGGCGACCCAACGCTCGTCATCGGTCGTCGGGTCCGGGTAGGCGGTTTTTTGGACGGTGGCGATACCCTGCACTTCCTTGTCACTGACGCTGGCGTAGAAGAGCACTTGGTCGCCCCTCTTCATCGCCTGCAGGTTGTTGCGGGCTTGGTAGTTTCGCACCCCGTCCCAGTCGGTCGTGCGGTCGCGTTTGAAGTCGGACCACGAGTATTTTTCGGGTTCCTGTTTAACGAGCCAGTATTGGGTTGTCATAAATCGATGGGAACAGTGAGCTTGCGGAGCCCGTTTCGGCAAGCCGTCGTCTGGAAAAGTCCCTCCTCAAGCGGAACTTTTTCATTTTCGGGCAGCCTTACTTTCCACCTCCATGAACAAAACCCTTTTCCCCATCCGAGTCCTGTTCATCGCGCTCAGCGCGTCGGCGGGCTGGCTGGTGGCCTACACGATTCGCGAGTGGGACGAGTATCGGGTCGTGGCCACGTTTGTGGGATTGTTGATCGGAGTGCTGGTCGTGTTGATCGACCTGATGTTGAAAGGCTTCTCCCTGCGGGGACTTTCCGCGCTGAGCTTTGGTTTGGGGGTGGGGGTATTGATTTCTTATCTGATCAGCACGTCGCCGCTGTTTGGATCGGGCGACGAACAGATCATCTATCTGGTGCGACTGGCGTTGTTTTTGATTGTTACCTACCTCTGCACCGTGATCGCGCTGCGGGGACGGGATGAGTTCAATTTGGTGATACCCTACGTCCGCTTTGTGCCCCACGAGGTGGATGTGCCGTTGGTGGTGGTGGATACCAACGCTTTGATCGACGGCCGCATTGCGCGGATCTGTGAGACCGGGTTTTTATCCGGCGCGTTGGTGATTCCGCGATTTGTGCTCGAAGAGCTGCAGCGGGTCGCCGATGCCGAAGATGCCGCCAAGTCGGCGCGCGGCCGGCGAGGGCTCGAAGTTCTGGCGGAATTGCGGAAGTTGCCGCAACTCGATCTGCGGGTGCACGAAAGTGACGCCAAAGCCCATGAAGTGGATGCCAAGCTGGTGTTTCTCGCGCAGTCCATGAAGGCCAAGCTGCTTACCACCGACTACAATCTGGCGAAGATGGCGGAGTTTCACGGTGTGCCGTGGCTGAACTTGAATCGTCTCGCAAAGTCCATGCAGCGCGACCTGATGATCGACGAAGAGATCGAAGTGGATCTGGTCAAAACGGGGCGCGAAGATCATCAGGGCGTCGGTTATTTCGAAGACGGCTCCATGGTCGTGGTCGAGCAGGCCAAGTCGCTGGTCGGCTCCCGGGTCTCGGCGCGCATCACCAGCGTGTTGCCCTCCGCCGGCGGCAAGATCGTCTTTGCGAAACTGATGGGCCCGGTCAGCTGACGCGGTGACTACGATCGATGCAGTGCTTCGGAACCCTCAAACCTAATTGATGCTGCGTAAAGAAACCTCATTTCTCGCCGTCGGCTTGGTGGTCGGTGCCTTGGTGACCGCCACCTGTTTTGTTTTCATTCAGCGGGCTGATCGCCAGGCAGCAGGAGGCGGGGCGACTCGGGTGTTGAAACTGGGCCACGGACTCGACCAGTCGCATCCGGTGCACGCCGGCATGGCCTTCATGGCCCAGCGAGCGGCGGAATTGTCGAACGGCGCCCTTGAAATCCAGATTTTCCCCAACGCTCAATTGGGCTCGGAAACCGAATGTGTCGAACAGCTGCAACGCGGCGCCCTGGCGATGACCAAAACGTCGGCTGCCGCGATGGAAGGTTTCGTGCCGGAGATGGCGGTGTTCAGTTTGCCATATCTTTTTCGCGACGAGGGCCACTATTGGACGGTGCTAAACGGCGAGATTGGTCGGGAACTGCTTGATGCCGGAAACGGGGTGGGCATCCACGGACTGTGCTATTATGATTCGGGCAGCCGGAGTTTCTACATGATCGAGGCTCCCATCCTGCAGCCGGATGATCTGGACGGGGCCAAGATCCGGGTGATGCAAAGTCGGATGGCGATGGACATGATATCGACCATGGGGGGAGCGCCGACGCCGATTCCGTTCGGCGAACTCTACACCGCGCTGCAGCAGGGCATGGTGGATGGAGCGGAGAACAATCCGCCCAGTCTGCTTTCCAGCCGCCACTACGAAGTGGCCCGTCACTACTCGCTGGATGAGCACACCCGGGTCCCGGATATTTTGATCTTCAGCCAGCTGGTCTGGGGAACCCTGAGCGCCTCCGAGCAAGCGTGGCTGGCTCAAGCCGCCGCGGAGTCGGTGGAGTATCAACGGGAGCTCTGGCGCGGGAGAAGCGACGAGGCCCTGGCGACGATCGAGGCGGCGGGGGTGACGATTTATCGTCCGGATAAAACCCCGTTCGTCGAAGCCACCAAACCGCTCTACGAAGAGTTTCGGGGCACGATGGTCGGTGACCTTTCCGACCGGATCAGAGCGGTGAAATGATCGGAAAAACCGGACAGGTTCAAAGCGGTTTTGCCGACTGGTGGTCGCGCGGGGTGCGCGGTCTGGAGTGGCTGACCATCGGCCTGTTTACCGTGCTGATATTGGACGTGCTTTGGGGGGTGTTCTCGCGTTACGTCCTGGGCTCCCAGAGCCGCTGGACCGAGGAACTCGCCGTTTATCTTTTGGTCTGGGTCTCCTTGCTCGGGGCGGCATTGGTGTTTCGGGAACGCGGACATCTGGGGGTGGACTACTTTGTCGGCAAACTCGATCCGGCGGCGCGCCGCCTGGCGGCGTTGATTGCGGAAGCGGCGGTGCTGTTCTTTGCTCTGTTTGTGCTGCTCTTCGGTGGTGGCCTGATGGTCGTCGAAACCATTCGGGCAGGGCAGGTGTCTCCGGCCATGAACTGGCCGGTGGGCTATCTTTACATGGTCGTGCCGATCAGCGGGTTTTTCATCGCCGGTTTTTCCCTGGAACACCTGATCACCGGTAAAGTGACCGCGTCGGTTTCGGCCGAGGAAGGACCCCGGCCATGAGCGTGGAGGTGCTGATTCTGCTCGTTTTTTTTGTGGGACTGCTGGTGCTCAATACGCCGGTCGCCGTGTGTATCGGTCTGGCGGCTACGGCGACCATCCTGAGTTTTGGCGACGGTTCGGCTGCTTATGTGATGGCGCAACGGACGTCCTCGGGGATCGCGAGTTTTCCGTTGTTGGCGATCCCGTTTTTTGTGCTCGCCGGCGTCCTCATGGGGGAGGGGGGCATGGCGCGGCGGATGACTAATTTTGCGGCGGCTTTGGTGGGACGCCTGCCCGGGGGACTGGCCTACGTGAATACGGTGGCGTGCATGATGTTCGGCTCGGTATCCGGATCGGCGGCGGCGGCGGTTTCCTCGATTGGCAGTTCCCTTATTCCTGAAATGGAGCGCAAGGGCTACACCCGGGAATTTGCGGTCGCGTTGACCGCCACCTCGGCGACCACGGGACTTCTGATTCCGCCGAGTAACATCATGATCGTTTACGCGGTGGTGGCGGGAAATGTATCGGTGGCCGCACTCTTTCTGGCCGGAGTGATTCCGGGTTTGGTGGTCGGGCTTCTGTTGATGGTGGTCAGTCTGGGGCTCACCCTCAAGTCCGGCGGTATGCGTTCGGCCACGGCGGCGATTGAGTTACCGTCGGTGGGCGCGGCGCTCTGGGGAGCGGTGCCCAGTCTGCTGTTAGTGTTGCTGGTATTGGGCGGTATTTTGGGCGGAGTCTTTTCGGCCACGGAAGCGTCGGCTATCGCCGTGGCCTACGCGCTGTTCCTGGGCGTCGTTGTCTACCGGGAGATTCCGTTCACCAGGTTGCCGGACATTATTCTGCGGGCCGCCAAAACCACGGCGGTGGTCATGCTGCTGGTGGGAGCGAGTCAGGCCATGAGTTGGGTCCTGGCCTATGAGCGGGTGCCGCAGATGGTCAGCGAGGCGATGATCAGCCTCTCGCACAACCCGCTGATGATTCTGCTGTTGATCAATATTCTGCTGCTGATCGTGGGCACGTTCATGGACATGACTCCGGCAGTCTTGATCTTCACGCCCATTTTTTTGCCGGTGGTCACCGAACTGGGGATGGACCCGGTTCAGTTTGGCATCGTGATGATTGCCAATCTTTGCATCGGACTGTGCACCCCCCCTGTCGGGGCCTGCCTGTTCGTGAGCTGCAGCGTCGGCAAGACCAGTATTGCCCGCGTCGTGCCACCGATGATCCCGTTTTTCTTCGCCATGTTGACGGGGCTTTTGCTGATCACCTTCTGGCCGGCCTTATCCATGGGGCTGCCGCGTTTGCTGGATCTGCTGTAAGTTGGCCGCCGATCATATCTGCGGAAAATGACAATCAACTTGCGGGAAATTATCTCCCTGATTCGGACCGTAATTCGGTAGTTTCATCCTCCCGCCGTTAGCGGACCCCCCTCGGTTTCTTTTGCCATGCCACGCGTTTTAATTACCACCACCTCTTTTCAAGATACTCCCGGGTCTCATCACGATCTTTTGGCCCAGACGGGTTGGGAAATTGTAACCGCAAGAGGACCGCTCAACGAAGCGGACACGTTGGCCGCAGTGGGTGACATCGATGCCTACATTTGTGGTGATGATCTCATTACCGACGCGGTGCTCGAGAAGGCCCAACCGCGGCTCAAGGTGATTTCCAAATATGGGATCGGGGTCGACAAGATCGATGTCGAAGCCTGCACCAAACGAGGTATCCCCCTGTTGTTCACTCCCGGGGTGAATCACACTACGGTGGCGGAGCACGTTTTCCTGCTGATGCTTTCATTACAGAAGCACCTGCTGTTCCACGCCGACGCGGTGCGCGCGGGGGAGTGGAAGCGTAAGACCGGACACGAGCTTTGGCACAAGAGCATCGGCATCGTGGGACTGGGTCGCATCGGCAAGGAGGTCGCCATCCGCGCCCGCGCCTTCGGCATGAAGGTCCTCGCCTATGACGTTTATTGGGACGGGGCGTTTGCGGATTCTCACGAGGTCAGC
>CAKZMS010000368.1 GCA_937128785.1 uncultured Opitutaceae bacterium
AGCCCTACCTTCCCCTCGACCGAAGTCCGGGAACGCCGAGCTCCAGCTCGGCATCCGGCAGGGTGGGGCCGAGCTGGAGCTCGGCGTTCCCAGGCGCCTTGAGCCGACTTCACCGAAGTCGGCTCCAGGTGGATTCGTATCTTAGAAGCTCATCCGCAGGCTCACGGTGACGTTGCGGCCGGGGAGGGGGGCGACGTCCTTCAGGAACGAGGTGTGCAGCCGGGCCTCACTGTCGGTCAGGTTGGTGCCGCGCAGGAGCAGATCCCACGTAGTGTCACCCGCTATGAACCGATACGCCGCATAAGCCGACCAAAGCTCGTAGGCATCAGTCGGGAGTTCTTCCGGTGCGAGGTTATCCTGCCCATCGGCGAAGATGATCTCGGTGCCGAGGCGCAACGCTTGGTATTCCCAGACGGCTCCGGCGCGGTAGCGCACCGGTGGAATACGCGGTAGGTCGGTGCCGTCGGTGCGGTTTTCCGCCTCCACAAAATCGACCCCGAACGGCAGGTCCAGATGTCCGTGGTCGGTTTCCAGCACATGCAGCATGCCGCTGGCCTCCATGCCGTAGAATCGAGCGTCGCGCTGGGTGAACTGGTAGACCGGCAACTCATCTTCTTCTTCCCCGGTGGGGTTCTCGTAGATGTAGCCGTTGAAGTCATTGTAGAACCCGGTGACGACTCCCGAGAAAAAGTCACCACTCTTGCGCAGGCTGATGTCGATGCCCAACGAACGTTCGTTGTCGAGCGTGGCGTCGCCAATCTCGTAGGCTCCCGTGCCAATGTGGGGGCCGTCCGCATAGAGCTCCTGAGTGATGGGCAGGCGTTCGGTCAGTGAGGCCGAGGTCGCGATGCTCCACTCTTCCGAAATAGTATGCACCACGCCGAATGAGGTGGCCCAGCCCGTGCCGCTGTTTTCACGTTGGGTGCCATCGGTGACGTCGATCGACTGGGAATCGACCCGCGCGCTCACCTGGTAGATGTTAGGACCGGTTTCCCGTTCCTCGAATATCATCAGCGACAGGGTGTCGGTCTCGGAAGGAGGCAGGAAGGCCTCGGCGCCAACGGCGTCGAAATCAGAGTGGCTCCACTCGAAGCCAATGGCTCCCTGCCACTCACCCCAGGGTTGATGGAGAGCATCCACCCTCAGATCGAAGCCTTCGTTGGTGAACACCGTCCCGACCTCATCGCCTTCGAATTCGGTGTGTTCATATTCAGCCCAGGCGAGTTGCCATTGCAGGGCCTGGAATCCTTCGAGATCCCGGAATTCACCAGCGAGCTCGAAGCGACGCTGCTCAAGGTCGATGGAGACGAACTCCTCGCCCTCTTCGTCGTGGCCGTGTTCCTCATCCTCGTGCTCCTCATCGTGTTCATCCTCGTCGTGGTCTTCATCTTCATGCCCATCTTCATGGCCGTGCTCGTGGCTGTGCGCGCCGGCCGGGATGCCGTAGTTTGAATCAAACACGCTGAAGGAGGCACCGATGTAGCCGGTCTCGGTGATCCAGCTCAGGCCGAAGGCGCCGCCCTGGGTTTCAACGAAGGTATTGGGCACCGTGCCGAAGGCTTCTTCCTCCTCCTCGTGCTCATGTTCGTCATCATCATGTTCCTCGTCGTGATCGTCCTCGTCATGATGTTCGTCGTCGTGCTCGTCTTCGTCGTGATGTTCCTCTTCCTCCTCGAGCTCTTCGAGTCGGCGCAGGTAGCTGCTTTCGGCGAATCCAGGAATGTCGATGTCATCGGTTTCGCGGTAAAACGAATCGAGGTGCCAGGCGAGTTGCCCGACCGCTCCCTCGAGGACGAGTCCCCCCGAGATTTCATCATCTACCGAGCCCATGCGACCTTCGACGCGACCGTGAACCCCCGCTTCCGGCAGGCTGGTGTGGATGCGATGGGTGACCACGTTGACCGCGCCACCGATGGCGGTGCCGCCATGGATGAGGGCCGCCGGGCCGCGCGTGATTTCGACGCGTTCAATCAACAATGGATCCAAGGAAACGGCATGGTCCGGACTGATCGTGGAGGCATCGATCATATCGGAGCCGTTCTGCAGCACGGCGACCCGGGGGCCGGCCATGCCTCGGATCACCGGACGTCCGGCACCGGGACCAAAATAGGTGGTGCTCACGCCAGGCTCTAAGGACACCAGGTCGCCGAGGTTCAAACCTTGGCGCAGATCGAGCGCTTCGCCGCCGAGCACGGTGGTCGGTTGGGCGATCTCGCTTTGACTGCGGGCGTAAGGATGGGTGGTCACCTCGAATTCATCGAGGTGCACGTGATCATGTTCAGGGATCGGGGGGGTGGTTTGGGCGGTGGCCGTGGCCACCAGCCCCAAGGAAAGGAGGATGCAAAGTGGTTTCATGTCTGGCAATAGGATGAGGCGCGGACGCAACAGGTCCGGGCAGCTGATTCAGAAACGAGCGCGCGGGTATCACCGGACCCGGTCAGGGTCGGTGGACGGCTCGGCAGGTTAGGTTTCTGATTATCCTATCGGCGGAGCTCTTCCCGGCGGTCGCAACCGCGAGGCAGGTTCCGGACGAAATAGCGTGGCGAGCTGATGCTCAGTTTCGATTCGCGTCGCGGGAGTGTGAACACTCGCTTCGGGCGCATCGGACAAGACGCCTTCGTTGAAGACTTCGACCACACAGTGGTGTTCGTCCTCATGAGCATCATGATGCAGATCAGCGTGAGCGGACGGTGCATATTGCAGCGAGCCGATCCAGATCACCGCGGTCACCAGCGTCATGGCCAGTCCCTTCGATAGGGACATTTGACGTGAGCGATGGAACCAGCGAATCATTAGGAAGAGAAACGAACTGGAATTCGTCGAAGGTCAACTGCCACCTGCCAATGCCGAATTTGAACGATGCTGGAGTGCTGGTAGCATGGCTAAAATTACCTAAAGTAGGCGATGATCGTGGCTGAGCCGATCATACGAATTCCTTACACGATTTCACGACTTTCGCTCGTGGGCGTTTGAGCTCCTCGGTCAGGCTGTCCCGTGATCTTCTCGGACCCCTTTGTAGAGTGCAGGGAGCACGAGCAGCGTTAGCAGGGTCGAACTGATGAGCCCACCAGTGACCACCGTGGCTAATGGTTTTTGAACTTCGCTGCCGGTGCCATTGGCGAGGAGCAAAGGCAGCAATCCCAAGCCGGTCGTGATGGCGGTCATGAGCACCGGACGCAGTCGCCGGCACGCCGCTTCAATTGAGGCCTTTCCGACTTCGACTCCCTCCTTTACGAGCTGGTTGGTATAGGTGATCAGGACCAGCCCGTTCCCGAGGGCGATGCCAAACAAAGCGATGAATCCCACGGTGGCAGGAACAGACAGATTCTCGCCACTGAGCCAAAGAGCCACCACGCCCCCGACCATCGCGAGCGGGATATTCAACAAGATCAACAGACTGTTCCGGAAGGAATCCAGCGCGGCGTAGATCATGAGCAGGATCAGGAGCAACGTGATGGGAATGACGATCGCGAATCGCTTGTTCGCTTCCTGCTGCAATTTGTAGGAACCACCCCAGAAGGTCAGATAGCCGGCGGGCAACTCAACCTGGTCTTTGATGACGGTTTCCGCTTCAGCCACGAATCCACCGATGTCGCGTCCGGTTACGTTACACTGGATCGCCACAAATCGCTGGCTGCGTTCCCGGGTGATTTGCCGGGGCCCAACGATTTCCTCCACCGTGGCGACTTCGTCCAATGAAACCAAAGCGCCCGCGGGTGCGCGGATCAGGGTTTCACGGATCGACGCGGCGGTGTTGCGGTAAGCTTCCGGATAACGCACGAGGATTTCGTAGCGTCGGATACCTTCAAAAACCTCTCCGGCCGTCACTCCCCCGATACCAGCTTGAACGACCCGTTGGATGTCACCGACATTGAGATTGTAGCGAGCCGCCGCTGCCCGATCGATTCGGATGAGCAATTGGGGAGAACCGGTCACTTGGTCCACCTGCACATCGCGAGCTCCCTCGACCTCGCCGAGCACCGCCGCGATTTCATTGGCCTTCACCAGCAAAAGATCGAGGTCCTCGCCGAACAGTTTCACGGCCAGCTCGGCCTGCACGCCTTCCAACAGCTCATCCACGGACATCTCGATGGGCTGCGTATAATTAACGATGACTCCCGGGGGTGTGCCAATAGCTTCCCGGATTTCCTCAACCATGGCTTCTTGGTCGAAAGGCTCCCGCCAGTCTCCGGGAGGCGTCATGATCAGGTAAAGCTCCGCCGCGTTGATCGGATCGGCGTGTGCTCCCACTTCACCGCGGCCAATCCGAGTGACGACTTTTGTGACCTCGGGCACCGCGAGAATACGGCGCTCGATCGCTTGGGTCATCTGCTTGGATGTGCCGATCGAAATCGATGGCGCCATTTTCAGTTTCACCACGACGGTGCCTTCATTGAGTTCGGGCGTGAATTCGGTTCCGAGGCGCGGGAAGACCCAGCCACCGATGCCCAAGAGCACGGCCGACCCAACCACCGCGATCCACCGCTGGCGAACCATGATCGATACCAATGGGCGATACGGTGCCTGTAACCAACGCACCAGTCGGCTTCCCTCATTGGAACGACTTTTGGCCGCGCTGGGTCGTTTCATCAGGAAATAAGCCAGCGCCGGGCAAACCATGAGTGCGTAGATCAAAGCTCCGCCCATCGCCAAGGCGATGGCATGCGCCAGCGGGCGGAACGTTTTTCCTTCCACTCCCGTAAGCGTAAACAAAGGAAGGAACACCAGAATGACGATAGCGACGGCGAAGCCGACGGGACGAGCCACTTCACCACAGGCCCGCGTGACCACTGCCAGTTTGGATTCGCTCTGATCCGAGCCGCGCAAGTGTCGGTCCACGTTCTCGACCACTACAATGGCGCCATCCACGAGCATCCCGATGGCAATCGCGAGCCCGCCCAGCGACATGAGATTGGCGGAGATACCAAAGTATTTCATGCCGAGAGTTGCCATGAGAACGGAGAAAGGAAGTGCCGCAGCAACCACTACCGTGGGACGGAGACCTCCCATGAAAATGACCAGAATCAAGGCTACCAGACCGATGCCTTGAGCGAGCGCCGAGGTGACGGTGCCAACCGCCGCGGCGACGAGTGTTTTCTGTTCGTAGTAGGGAACGATTTGCACGCCTTCGGGGAGGCTTTCGTTGATGGTGATGATCTTGTCTTCAACTGCTTGGATCACCGTGGAAGCGTTGGTGCCAAACAGTTTGATCACCTGCCCGGAGACCACTTCGGAGACCCCATTCTTGGTCTGTAGTCCGCGTCGAATGGCTTCGCCTTCCCGGACTTCTGCGACATCGCCCACGGTGATCGGCACGCCGTCTTCCGCACCCATCAATATCGAGCGGATGTCTTCCACTGATGTCGCGAGGCCCACTGATCGAACCACATACTCCTCATTGTTTCGCTCGATGAATTGGGCACCAACATTGAGGTTGTTGTCCTCAATACGCTCGATCACGTCGCTGACCGTGAAGCCATAACGTTCGAGCGCGAGGGGGTCGACCACGGTGTGAAACTGTTTCTCGTAGCCGCCAATTCCGAGCACCTCGGTTACGCCCGGCACGTTCTGGAGGTTGAATTTGATAATCCAGTCCTGGATCGAACGAAGCTCAGTAAGTGAATGCTGGCCGGTGGTGTCTTCAAGATAGTAAAAAAGGATCAATCCCATACCCGTGGAAATCGGTCCCATCTCCGGTTCACCAAATCCACCGGGGATAGCCTCGCGTGCTTCACTCAACCTTTCGCCGACAAGTTGGCGGCAGAAATATATATCCATGCCGTCTTCAAAATAGACGTTCACGACCGAGAGCCCGAAATTCGATACCGAACGGATGTTCTCGACGCCGGGTAGACCGTTCATGGCGGTCTCGACTGGGTAGGTGACGTATTTTTCAATCTCCTCGGGAGCGAGTCCCTCGGTGACCGTGAAAACCTGCACGAGATTGGGCGATACGTCGGGGAACGCGTCGACCGGGAGTTGGCGGTAGGACCAGAAGCCCGCTGCCATAAGCAGCACAGCCAAGGTGACCACCATGAGGCGCGAATGGAGCGCAAATTCGACGAAGCGTTTCATAGTGTTTTAGCTTTCGAATCAGTGTGCGTGACCATCGCCAAAGTCTTCTTTCTGCAACTCTGCCTTCAGGAAGAACCCACCCACGGAGACGTAGCGCTCTCCATGACTAAGTCCGTCCGTGATGTGGACCTGAGTCAGGTCTTGTTCGCCCAATTGGACGATGCGGGGCTCAAACCCCTCACCGTGATCGTCTTCCACAAACACGACTGACGCATTGTCGATCGGGTGGACCGCCGACAAAGGGACCACGATGGAGTGGGTGTCCCGACCGAGGCTGACGTTACCCACGATGAAGAGTCCCGGACGCAGCAGGCCGTCGGAATTGTCCAGCTCGGCTCGCACCAATCCCGTTCGTGTTTGTTCGTCGATGACCGGACCGATGTAAGAGATCTTTCCTGCATGAGCGGGAAATTCCTCTCCGGCGGTGATGTAGACATCGAGGCCCACTTTGAGCCGAGGGAGTTGGCGCTGCGGAACGCGAAGGTCGGCCCAGACGGTCGAAGTGTCTGCGATGATGTAAGTATAGTCTCCCGCATCGACGCTTTCACCTTGAGCGAGATGGAACTCAACGATGGTGCCGGCAATCGGGGCAGTGAGTTCGTAGGGTCGCAGCGTATCGTTGGTCTCCATGAGAGCGAGGACCTCACCGGCTTTTACCTCGTCGCCCAATCGCCGGGCGATGGTCTTGGCCACTCCGGCGAAACGGGGACTCACATGGGCCGCCTTATTTGAGTTCATCTGGATTTCTCCCAACAGGCGGAGCTCCTGGGAGATCGTGCCAGGACCGGCGACTGCAAATTCGATTCCGAAGTCACCGACGATCTCGGTGCTCAATTGCAAGGGACCGTCCTCGTGATCGTCGTGCCCATCGTGATCCGCGTGATCGTCATGCCCGTCATCATTATCGTGGTCGTCGTGATCATCCTCGTGATCGTCGTGCCTGTCATCATCATCGTGATCATCATGGCTCGCGTGATCGTCATGATGCTCGTGGTCGTCAGGTTCAGCCCGAAGCACGGCGACGTAGGCGCAGAGAGTGAACGCCAGAATGACGCGGCGAAGGGTCTGGAAGGAAAAAGGGAATGTCATGATAATTTAAAGTGGGTTAGAGGGTGAGGTTTGCCGGGCGTATCAGGGCTTCGATTCGGGCCAGCGAACGGGCGTATCGGCTCAAGGCGTTCAGACGGGATTCGCGGATTTCAAACAACGCGGATCGGCTCTCCAGCACGGCGAGCAGATTGAACTGTCCGCGTTCGTAGCCGGTTTGAGTCTCGGCTAGGGTCTGCTCGGCTATGGGGCGTAAGTCGTGCTCCAAGCTGCCGTATTCGGCGGCGGCATTCACCAGTTCGAGATGAGCCTCCGCCACGCTTTGCATCAAGGCTCGCTGGGTCGCTGCGCGCCGGTGTTCAACCGCCCGGAGTTGAGCCTGAGCTGATCTGATGTTGCCCGCATTACGATCCGACAATGCCCACGGAATCTGAATGCCGACGACCAAGGCGGCGTCGCCCCCAGCCTCATTGAAATAGCGAGCACCTCCGAATACCTCGAAATCTGGTTTTGCATCGACTTCGGCAAGTGCGAGTCCGGCCTCGCGAGCCGAGGTCTCGGCGTTAAACCACCCAAGGGCAGCTGTGCGAGGCAAAGCGGCGAGTAACGTGTCTAAATTAGGCACGTCATCGATTTGGATGTCGCCCTCTACTTCGAAATCCGGGACCGAAACCAGTCCCCATCGCAGAGCGAGATTTGCGCGAGCCGTGTCGGCGGCGCGCTCTTCTTGAGCGAGGGCAAAGGCTTGCTGGCGCACGGCCAACTCGGCGCGCGTCAACTCCACGGTAGGAGAGCGGGCGGCTTCCACCAGTTTGGCGGTTTCGTCGCGGTTGGCCGTGGCCAGACCGAGTTGATCGCGTCGCAATGAGATCGTCTCTTGAGCGATCAATAACTCCACAAATGCTGTCCGCACCTCGGTCTCGAGGGCAGCCAGGCGCAGTTCCCGATTCCACTCCGTGAGGGATTGGTTTCGGCGGGCAAGATCGGCCCGCCGATCTCGTTTTTCGCCACGTTCCAAGACCTGCGATACGCTGAGGGTGAGCTCCATACCGTCGACCCCTTGAAATGGACCGGACCCGATGACGTTTTCGACTTCCGCGCCCACCACGGGGTTGGGACGCGTCAGGGCTTGTTCGATTTGTCCGTCGGCAATTTCTGCTTCGGCCCGCCAAATGTCGAGCTGTGGGTCACGTTCCGCGGCCCAGCGCATTGCGTCGGATAACGTGACCGGACGAGAGAGATTCGGCGGAGGTAAGGAGGCGGTCAATGAGGCCCCTATTGAAATGAGTGCTGACCACCAGCGCAGAGAGAAATAATGTGAAATTGAGAGCATGAGAATCCATATGAGAAAGGTGAACACACCCCTTGAATGGGGTGTAACAACGACCCGAGGGGTCGGTCCAATGACGCGCCAGGCGCGTCTTTCTCAGGATCTCACAAGCGAAATACCGTCGTTCGCGCTACGCGCAAAGAGGACGCATGAATGCGGCCGTTTTCCGGACCAAATTCACCAGTGGCTTCAAAGCCAGCGAAGGTTTCGGGTGCAGTAGGGTCTCCCCAAGTGCACTGGACGCAGAACACGACCACCAACGCCGGCGCGCCGACCAAGTCTTCCGACTGCGGCTTCAGGTAATTGGCTTCCTCGACGATCTCGCAAGCATCGTCGGCACAGTCTTCGGCGGGTAGGCAACACTCGCTGCATTCTACCTCATGATCCTCACAATCGAATACTTCCCACCCGCAGTGCAACGTGGCTGGGAACCAGATGGTCGCCAGCAGCAGCGCGGTAATTTTGAAAAGTCTCTGCACGGTTGAGTGGAAGAGCGCTCAGTATGCCAGCGCTGTCAAGCTAGGTGCAAAGCACGGTGGGTGGGAAGCGGAGCGTCGCTTTGGTCTGAATCCATTCTGGATTTCCAAACTACTTCTCTCAATGGCTCAGTTTCCCTAGCCCGACCAGCGGAGATCAGGCAGCCGGTGAATCAAGAGGGGGAAGACTCGATACGGAACTTTTCGAACATCACTCGCCTCCTGCCACTATTCTGATCGAAAACAGCCACCACTTTCCGTCGTCGCGACGCTCCATCCGAGCGGTGATTTCCTGCCCGGGTTGCACGGCATCCAAAACCCGGGGGTCGACTTGGAACGCCATGGTCATGGCCATCATCACTCCGGGCACCTCTTCGTGGTCGACCAGCAGGGCTCCGCGGTCGGGCAACAGGGAAACGATTTCCCCGCGAACCGCATGGCCGCGAGTCGCCGCTTCGGCGGGACTACAACCACAGTCGTCGATGGTAGGCTCACCGTCATAGGGCAGGGTGGCGATTTCGGTCACGACGCGACCGGCGCGAGTTTGCACCAGCAGAAGCTGGGCGGCTTGGTCGGCGCGATTGTTCAATACCCGCATGTGCACGGCACCCTCGGTGGGGCCGGCATGACGGTGAGTGAGGGTGCCCAATGATCCATCGCGCTCGAGCGAGCGTAGGGCGAGGGTTCCACCTGACTCCAGCCAGGCGACCCAGTGGGTGCCATCGCGTAGCACGGCGACCTGGGGCGAGCCGACCGCAGTCTGAGTGGGATCGTCGATGCGACTTACGGACGACCAGCTGCGGCCGAGATTGTTGGATCGAGCTACCAGCACTTGAGGAGTATTATTCGCGGCGGTGAACCAAGCCGATGCCACATTGCCGCTGCGGCGGCTGAGGTGGGCGCCGTTGACCGGGCAACCGTTGATGCGCCACCCGTCGGTACTCGGGTTTGGCATTTCACGCCAGGCCCCGCGACTATAGGCTCGGTAGGCGATGTCGCGGATTTCGTCGCTGGAACGATCCCGGTAGGCCGTCAGCACGACTCCGTTGGGGAGCACCAAAGTGCTGATCGGACAGCAATCGCAGACGCGCTCGTCCACCAGTTCATCCGGTCCATCGCCGCCCACCACCCGGCTTCTCAACGCGGTGGTCTCCTTCGTCCGACCATCCAGCCAGATAGCCAGCCACGAGCCGTTGAGCAGGGGAGCGAGTTGCACGAATTCCTGCCGTTCGCTTTCGGTGGTGATTCGTTGGGCGGGAGACCAGCTGCTGCCTTGGTCGGTGGAGGTGCTGACCATGGCATGGTAACCTCCATCGGGATTGTGGACATACCAAACCGCCGCCAGTCGGCCGCGCAGGCCAGCCGCGATCATGGGGGAGTCGGTGGCGTTGAGGAACCAATCCGGTCCGGCCACGATGGTTTTGGGGTCGAACCAACTCTGGGTCTCGCGATCGAATTTGGTGAAACGCAGGGCCGTCGCATCGTCCCCAGAGGGCTCAGTCCAGGATACGAACACGTTGCCATCGAGGGCTCCGGTCCGCGACGGATGAGCCGAGCCCGTTTCGGCCGCCAGCGGCAACTCCTCGAAGGTAATCTCCGTCGCACTCGCTGCCCCCAGCGTGCCAACGAGAATTGAAGCGCTCAATAATGCTGCCGTTGCGGCCGGGAATTTCATGGATCGATTATCTTAACGTCTTCGAGCAACCACCCGCGAGGCTGGGCGCGCTTCATTGTGGCCGTGAGGTTGTCGCCCGGTTTGATCTTGGGCAACAACGCAAGATCGACCTGGAACATCATGGTCATGGCCCGCATGAAACCGGGGATTTCCTCGTGTTTCACCAGCAGCGCATGGCGCTCGGTGAGTACGGATTCGACGACCCCGCGGATCGGCCAGCTCTCGGCCTCATCTTTGGTGGGTTCAGTGGTGCAGCAGCTGCAGCTGGTGGCGGGATCGTCTTTCGATTCGGCCGCCGCGGATAGTCCGCCGAGGGCAAGTGCGGTGAGCAGGGTCGCCGCCAGAGAGAGTGATTTATACATGGTTATGCAGATAGAATAAAGGTTAGTGCGCGCGGCCGCATACGCGCAGAACAACATCCCTCCTCCGCGACGGGAGGCGATGGGATGACATCAAGGGCGGCCGACTAGCCGGGAACTGCGCTTAGGCGCGCGGTGGCGGGGTCGGCGGGCTCCGGCCCGACGTCGCTGGCAGGGCGGGGTCGCTAAGCGACCACAGATGGATGTCGGCCCGGGTCAGCAGCAATGGCGTGTCGGCGGCCAGAGCGAGTTGAATCTCACGCGTGCCGGCTTTGACGGGAGCGTTGGACTCGTCGGCACCATCGGCCTCCTGCACGATTTCACAGATGCCGCAGAAGTTGTCGGCGGTGAAGGTCAGGCGGGCGGCGTCCGCGTAGGACATCGACTGCGCGTAAGTCGCGAACATCTTGCCCCAGGCAAACGTCTGCACCAAATCCCAGTGACTTCCCGTGGCCAGCAGCCACGCGGCAAGAGTCAGGATGAGGGATGCTTTTTGACGCATGCGAACGCCAGCAAAGCCAGTGGGGTTTAAGCGCGGCAAGCGGAATTAGATGTCATTAGAAAATGCAATGGGATTGTCACGGGATCGAGCGTTGTCACGTCGGCACCAAGCTCTACGGTGGACGTTCCGCATGTCCGATCAGCCCATCGATTCCCCCGTGACCGAACCCAATGAGGGTGAGGATGTTCTCGAAGCCACCTTCGAGGAACTGATCGCATATACGTCCGAGCGGCTGGAGGACGTTTGCGACGTGGTGTTGGCCCGGGCCCGCAAGAGACTGGAGATCGACGAGAGTCGGGAGGTGCTTCGCAAGGTCAGTGAATCCAAAGCCGCGGATATTCTCGCCGAGATGGACGAGGAGGATGCTGCGGAGATCCTGACCGCGATGCGCGACCATCGCGCCGTCGCCATGATCGAGGAGTTCGACCCCGACGATGCCGCCGATGTTGTCGCGGAGCTCGAAGATGAGGATCGCGAACGGCTGATGAGCAGCGTCGAGCCGGAGACGGCGGAGGACATCAACAAACTGCTCTCCTACGACCCGGAAACGGCCGGTGGCGTGATGACCACGGATTTCGCCGCGGTGAAGGACGAGGATACGATCGAGGATGCGATTCAGGACATCCGGCGCCAGCGCGATGAGCTGGAGAATATTTATTACGTTTATGTGGTGGATGGCGCGCAGCATCTGCGCGGGGTCGTTTCCATCCGCGAGTTGCTATTGGCCCGACGCGGATCGCGGATTGTGGATATCGTGCACGAAGAGTTGCGGGGTGTCAGCTCGCCGGAGGACGACCGGGAAAAGGTCGCTCAACGCATGGCGGAATTTAATCTGACCGCGCTTCCGGTCGTGGATGCTGAGGGCAAGATGGTGGGGATCGTCACCCACGATGACGTGCTCGACATCGTGCAGGACGAGGCGACGGAGGATATTCAGAAGATGGTGGGTGCGGGTGCCGATGAGAGCATCCTCGATCCGGTCCTGCACAGTCTGCGCAAACGCAACCCGTGGCTCATCGTCAATCTGCTCACCATCAGTTTGGCGGCGTGGGTCGTGACCTTTTACGAAGAGAAAATCGCGCAGGTGACGGTGTTGGCCGTGATCATGCCGGTGATTGTGAATTTGGGTGGCAATACGGGAGCCCAGACCTTGGCGGTGTTGATTCGCAGTTTGGCCGTGGATGAAATTCAGCCCCGCGATTCCTTCGGTATCTGTTTGCGCGAGGCGTTTAAGGGATTGCTCAATGGCATCATTGTCGGCGCGCTGACGGCCG
>CAKZMS010000369.1 GCA_937128785.1 uncultured Opitutaceae bacterium
AAAAACTGCAGCCGACGATCCAGCCGGTGAGCGGCTTTGGTCACGGCGTGCTCGAAGTTTTCCGCGGACAACAGTCCGGAACACGAGCAGGTCACAAACACGCCCCCCGGCTTCACTAACGAAATGGCCAGCGTGTGGAGATCTTCATACTTCCGGCGCCCCTCGGCCGCTCCCGCGGGCTCCCGGGTGAGGATAAACTTGGGCGGATCGCAGACTACGACGTCAAACTGCTCCCCATTGGTCTGCATCTGCCGCGCGTAGGCAAAGGCGTCCGCATGCACAAATCGGATTCTGGTTTGGTTCAGGTTGGCGTTGCGCTTGGCCTGTGCGATGGCCGCTTCATCCAAATCAACGGCGGTCACTTCTTCCGCCTGGCCGGAGATCTTCGCGTTAAGCGAGAAGCCGGAGGTGTAGCAGCACAGGTCCAGCACCCGGGCTCCCCGGGTGAATTGGGCCAGCAACTTCCGGTTTTCCCGCTGATCACAGAAGAACCCGGTCTTATGGCCTTCGGCGAAATCCACTTCGTAACGGATGCCATGTTCCCGGATCTTCACCTTGGCCGGCGCGTCCGCGTTGGTGTCGTTGAACACGGAGGGTTTGATCCCCTCCAAGCTCCCCAAATCATGATCAACATGCACGCGGGCGTATTTGGTCCCGGCCAATTCATGGAGCAGGGGCAACCACTCCGGCAGGCGGTGGGCAATGCCCAGGCTCATGACATCACAAAGCAGCGTCTCGCCGTAACGGTCGATGGTCAGACCGCTGAGTCCATCGCCATCCGAATTGATGAGGCGGTAGGCATCGGTGGTCTCGTCGAGTTTGAGCATGTCGCGACGCAGCGCCACCGCGCGCCGGATTGCTTGCTCCCAGTAGGATTCGTCGACGGCGTCTTTCCCATGGCGAACCACGCGGAGCGGAATCTTGGCGCGCGGATTGTAGATGCCGTTGCCGCAGACTCTGCCCGCCTTGTCGTAGACCGTGACCCAGTCCCCGGGTTTGGCGCCGGGGGAGACCTTGCCGAGCATGCGCGGAAAGATCGCCGGCTGAAAGGTAAAGAACTTCAGCTGCACCCAGGGCTTGGGGCGGTCTTCGGGAGCGATGGGAGGGTTTTCGGAGTCGTCGATCATCGGACAGCAAAAAGGCCGGTGGAAACCACCGGCCTTCGCAAGTCTGGAAGCGTTCGTCGTCCGATTAGGCGACGCGCTCGACCACCAACGGCGGAGGAGTCGGACGCTTGGGCGCGAGACGGTAGGCGCTCTTGAAATACTCGAGCGCCTGCTCGAGCTTCGCTTCGTCGTTGTAGTGAATCATCATCAACGGCTCGCCCTGTTTGACCTGGGTGCCGACCTTGCGGACCTCGGAAACACCGACGGCGTAGTCGATCTTCTTGCTCTTGCCGGTGAGACCGGCGCCGAGCAGATGCACGCCGCGCGCGATCATCGCCGCGTTGATGGTGTGCACGTAACCACGCTTCGGAGCGGGAAGTTTGCGGATGTGTTTCGCAACGGGGAATTTGTCCGGATCGTCGATGTAGGACGTGTCGCCCCCCTGGGCGGCCACGAGATCCTTGAGCTTCTGCAGCGCGGTGCCGTCCTTCAGGTGACGTTGCACGGTCTGCTTCGCCGACAAGGTCGACCCAGCCACGCCGGCGAGACGCACGATCTCCATGCCCAACTTGAGCACGAGTTCCTGCATGTCTTCGGTGCCCTCACCCTTGAGAAGCGCGATGGCTTCCTTGAGTTCGAGAGAAGTGCCCACCGTGTCACCAAGCGGTTGGTTCATATCCGTGACGAGCGCGACACAGCGGCGCTTCATGGAGCGGCCGACGCGGGTCATGGAACGAGCCAACTGCTTGGCTTGCTCGAGATCTTTGATGAAGGAGCCGTTGCCCCATTTCACATCGATCACGAGTCCCTCGGATCCTTCGGCCAATTTCTTGGAGAGGACCGAACCGGTGATGAGCGGCAAGCTCGGGATGGTGCCCGTGGACTTGCGCATGGCATAAAATTTCGCGTCAGCCGGAGCGAGTTCGACGTCTTGCTTGACGATCGCGCCATTGATTTTGCCGAGCTGTTTGACGAAGTCCTCGATCGAGAGCTCCTGCTTGAAACCCGGAACCGCAGCCAGCTTGGTGAGCGTGCTGATGATGTGATCATGCTCGATCCCACACATCATGGGGACCACCACTCCACTGGCCATGGCCAGGGGAACGAGGACGAGCGAGGTCTTATCTCCCACGCCGCCGGTGGAGTATTTGTCGATCTTGGGTTTGGCGATGTGCGACAGGTCGATGACCTCTCCGGAGAGCATCATCTCTTCGGTCAGTTCGGCCGTTTCCTGGGCCGACATCTGCTGGAAGTAAACCGCCATCAAGAGCGCCGAGAGCTGATGCTCGGGCAGGTCCCCATCGAGGGTGCTGTCGATGATGTAACGAATCTCTTCTTGGGAGAATTCGCCACCATCACGCTTTTTCTCGATCAAGAATTCGAAAGTGGGCTTGATGAACCTGCGAGGAGGCAGTGTGCGTTTGCTCATGAGTGCTTGGGAATATCTGCGGAGGCCGTTTTTGGCCGTAAACCGTCTAGGTTAGGACAAATTTTCCGGTTTTGTCGAGCTGAAATAACACCTTCTAATACCCCCCGAGACACGTTATCCTATTTGCTTACAGCGTGTTAGATGCGCTTCGACACCTCTCTAAGAGGCTTGAATGAGTCGAAATGGCACTCAAAATCAACGCTTGCGAGGCCTGCGAAAGGCTCGGTTGAGTGAGAAAATGCCGGTTCCATTCAATTTCGCCACGGTCATCGCTGCTGCCCTCAACGAAGTCGCATCCTCCCTCGAGTTGGATGCTTCGATCTTCGCGCCCGACGTCCGCTTGGCTGATCCTCGTCATGGGGATTTTCAGGCCAACGGCGTACTGCCCTACGCGAAACGCACCCAGCAAAACCCCCGGACTCTGGCAGAAAAGGTCGTGGCCGCCCTGCCCTCATCGATCACTGATCTGTGTGAGGTGGTGATTGCGGGCCCCGGTTTTCTCAATTTCACCCTCTCCACCAACGCTTTGGAAACCTGGCTGGTCGACTACGCGGACGAATCCAGCCTCCGCGACGGCGCCAAGACGGCCCAGCCCGAGGCCGGTAAAACCTTCATCGTCGACTACAGTGCGCCCAACACCGCCAAGCAGATGCATGTGGGACACCTCCGCTCGGCGGTGATCGGTGAGGCCATCGCTCGATTGCTCGACTTCAGTGGGGCTAAGGTCATCCGCGACAACCATATCGGTGATTGGGGCACCGGATTTGGCAAACTGATCTGGGCCTACAAACGGGAATTGGACGCGGCGGCGCTCGAAAGCGACCCACTCGAAGAATTCGAACGCCTCTACAAGGTGGGCAATAAAGCCGCCGATGAATCCGAGGAAGTGCTCATCGAGGCCCGCCAGGAGCTCGTCAAACTCCAGTCCGGCGACGAGGAAAACCTCCAGATCTGGCACCGCATCAATGAAGTCTCCCTGCAGGCCTTCCAGAAGATCTACGATCAGCTCGGCATCAAATTCGACTACACGCTCGGTGAGAGCTTCTACAACGACAAGGTCGAGCAGGTATATCAGGAACTCACTGAGGTGGGTCTGGCCGAGGAGAGCCAGGGGGCGTTGGTGGTGTTCCACCCCGAGCATCCCCGCTTCAAGACGCAGCCGTTCCTCATCCGCAAAAGCGATGGTGCCGCCAATTACGCCTCCACCGACCTCGCCACCCTGCTCTACCGCCGCGAGCATTTCGAAGCCGACGCCGCGATCTATGTGATCGACTCGCGACAGGGCGACCACTGCCAGCAACTCTTCCTCACCACCAAAAAGTGGTTCGAGAAAACCAACCGCCCACTCCCCCGCCTGGAGCACACGTCGTTTGGCACCGTGCTGGGGGAAAACAACAAGCCGCTGAAAACGCGGTCCGGTGAGAACATCAAACTTCGCGACCTCCTGCAGGAAGCCACCGAACGCGCCGCGAAACTCGTCGCGCAAAAAAGCGCCTCCCTTCCGGCGGAAGAGCAGCAGCACATCGCCAGCGTGGTCGGCGTAGGATCGGTTCAATACGCCGATCTCTCCCAAAACCGCTCCAGCGATTACCTGTTTTCGTGGGACAAGATGATTTCGCTCGAAGGCAATACCGCCGCCTACCTCCTCTACGCGGTAGCCCGGATTCGCTCGATCTTTCGCCGGCTGGAGCTGGATCCCGCTGACCCCGCTGCCACCGCTGGCGCCTGCGGTGAGGCGGCGACCACCGAGATCGCCCTCGCTCGCAAACTCGCCAAGTTCCCGGAATCCCTGGCCGGCGCGGTGGGTCCGCTTCGTCCCCACGTCCTGTGCCTCTATCTCTTCGAATTGGCCGGCGAATTCAGCACATTTTACGCCGAGGACAAAGTCGCCGTGGACGCGCCCGCCGTGCGGGCCCGCCGCCTGAGACTCTGCGCCCGCACCCTGCTGTTGCTGGCGACCGGAC
>CAKZMS010000370.1 GCA_937128785.1 uncultured Opitutaceae bacterium
GTTGACGGCGCAGTTCCTTTTGGCAGCAGGGGGCTACGACCAAGAACTTCGCTCCCGCTTGGATCCCGGCCATCAGCGCATCGTCGGTCGCGGTGTCGCAGGCATGCAACGCGATCAGCACATCGAGACCGCCGAGGGCCGAAGCGGTTTGGGCGATGTCTCCCGAGGCAAAATGCAAGGACTCGAATCCGTGCTGTCGGGCGACCTGATTGCACGTATCCACAAGCTCGTTACGACGCTCGATGCCGTGCACCTGGGCGTGAGGCCCGAGCAATGCACTGGTGGCAAAAGTAAGGTAGCCTTTGCCGCTGCCCATGTCGGCGATGCGGATGGGTTGTTCCGCCGAGGAACGGACCGGCAGGAGGTTGTGCAGTATCTCCGCGAATTTTTGAATCTGGCGAAACTTGGGGGACTGGCCGGTTCGGGGTTGGCCGTGCTTGTCGGTGATACCCAGATCAAACAGCCACCCTGATGCCGGGTCGATCAGGCGTGCTTTCGAGCGGTCGTGTCCCACCTCGGCGGTGGGCGGAGCGGTGGCAGCAACCTTGATGCGCACTTTGGCCTTTCCGTCATCCCGCGTCTCCAGTTGGGCTGTTTCCAGCGGCGTGAACAGGTGCGCATCGCGGAAGGGGGTTCCGATCAGTTTCTCGATTTCGGTAAAGGCGTTTTCTTTGGGGATATTCTTGGTGACATCCCTGCTTTGGTGTCGCCAGACGAAGCTGAAATGGGGACCGGTTTTCAGGTCGACGGCCCGCACGGTGAGGTTCTTCAACGTCGCATCGGCCCCCCGGTATTTTCCGAGAGTAAGTTTGACCAATTGATCTTCATTGATCGCTGATTTTAGCGCCGCGGTGAAGCGTTCGCGGGAGGAGGGTTGCGGCATAGGTGGGCAGACTGCGCGGTAACTCGGCTCGGGCGCAAGCCGTGGTCTGCATTTAGTATGCGTCGAAGGCGTCGTGCCGCCAGAGTTCGCGGCCCTGTCGCAACGTGGCGAGCACGTTCTCGGCGCCCATTCGGGTGACCAAAGTTGTCATCAAGTTGCGCGTGTGGCCCAGATGCTCAGCGGTGAAATCAAGCACCGCGAACGTCGCGGGCAGTCCGGGGGCGAGATGACCGTGATGGTCGCCACCCAAGCAGCCGGCTATGTTACTCGTTACCATCCGGAGTATCGCGGCGGGGTCGGGTTGGGAGGCTTGAGCTTCGCCTGCCTGGGACCGCGCCAGCCGATAAGTGAAATTGAGTTCTGCCCACAGATTGGGCGGGTTGAGCATCACGTTGTCGGTGCCGAGCAGGAGATTCACGCCCGCCCGCAGCAGTGGCATGATGGGCGGGACCGGCAGTCCCAGGGTGGTGTTGGCCTGGGGGTTCAATACCGCGCTGATTTGGGAGTCTGCCATCAACTTGATCTCGTTCGCATCCGCATGGGTGAGATGGACGATCAGATCAGGTTCGAGGAGTTCGATCGCGCGAATCAGGTCTCCTCGTCCGGTGCGGCTCTCCGACAGACTGCGGTAACCGGGGTTTTCCAGGCAGTGAATGGCCCGCCTTTTCCCGGCGGCGGATGTCGCCTGCTTGATCTCCCGCCAGGCTGTATCCGTCAGATCATTCATGGTGCTCTCGGAGAATCCGTCGGCGATCTGGAGCAGGGTCGTAAGTTCGGCTCGGGCCGAATCGGGTAAGGTGGCGGTATTCGCTGCGAGCGTCTCTTCCGCGAAGGGTGATTCGTTGAATTGGCCGAGGATGATGGAATCCACGCCGGTGGTCGCCGAAGCTTCTCGCAGCAGCTTCGAACCGAATACGCCTTGTTCGCGGAAATCGATGTGCCCGACGGTGCCCGTGCGAGCCATGTAGCGTTGGGCGGCGGCGATATGCCCCCGGTGAGTCGTCGCATCGAGTTTTGCGAGTTCCCGATACTTGTAGCCGTGGGGACGAAAGAATCCCTCTTCCAGCGTCAACCCGGCGGCCCCATCGGGCAGGGCACTGTCACCAAGATGGGTGTGGCTGTTGTAGAGTCCGGGAACGACGAGCAGGGTGCCATGTTCGAGCTGAGTGCATGGGTGACCCAGTTCCATGCGGTCGATGGTATCGTGTTTCCAACCGAACTCTCGGCAGCGATGAGGCACCAATTCGGCGCCAGCCAGAACAACGCAGTCTTTAATCGAGGGCATGGGGATGAGAATGAAGTTGGACGTCGGCGGTAGTGCAATAACTGCGCCAATTCGTTTCGTTCGGCCAAACGGACGATGATCGTATCCAAGACTTGTCCGGGGGAGCTTGGCTCTGTCCGCACTAATCCGATGGCGACCGGGCAGCCCCTGACTTGGTTTTGGTGAAACCCTCTAACCCTTAAGTTTCGTGAAACTCCTTCGTTCCCTCCGCCTGTGCGGTCTCTTTCTGTTCCTTTTTCCGGTCCTGCTCGTTGCCGACGAACCGGTCAATGAGCCCTTTCTGGTCTGCGCCGACCAGACGGCGGTAGGTCTGCCGGACTGGGTTCGTAACACCACAATCTACGAAATCAACGTGCGCCAATATTCGGCCGCCGGCACCTTTGCCGCCGTCGAGGCCGACCTCGAACGGATCAGGGATCTCGGGGCGATGACCCTTTGGTTCATGCCGGTGCATCCTATCGGCACGATCAATCGCAAGGGCACCTTGGGGAGCTATTATTCGATCACCGATTACCGCGGAGTTAACCCCGAGTTTGGCAGTGCTGCCGATTTCAAACGACTGGTTGTCAAGGCGCAGAGCATGGGCTTTCGGATCGTGATGGATTGGGTGGCCAACCACACCGCATGGGACCACGGATGGACGAAGACGCACCCCGAATATTACGCGACCAATGAGGCCGGGGAATTCGTTCCTCCTTACGGCTTTGATTGGACCGATGTCATTCAACTCGATTTTCAGAATCGAGAGCTCTGGGACGTCATGATCGATGAAATGCGGTATTGGGTGCAGGAGTTTGGCATCGATGGTTTTCGCTGTGACTACGCCAAAGGGGTTCCGACGCCGTTCTGGGATGAAGCTGCCCGTCAGCTGCGGGCTGAGAAGCCGGACCTGTATTTCTTGTCCGAAGCGGAGACGCCGCAACATCAGCTCAGCGCGTTTAACAGCTCCTACGGCTTCGATATGATGCACGTGATCAATTCAGTGGCGGCTGGCGACTACGGGGCCTCCCATATCGATGATGACCTCGCGAAAACCGCCGTTCGCTTTCCGGCCGGCGCCTCGATGCTCTACTACACCAGCAATCACGATGAGAACAGCTGGCAGGGCACCGTCTACGAGCGGCTGGGTGGGGGAGTGGAGGTGTTCGCGGTATTGACCTACCTGCTCGATGGGGTGCCGCTCCTCTACAACGGCCAGGAAGCCGGCATGGCCTAACGTTTGGAGTTTTTCGAACGCGACCCACTC
>CAKZMS010000371.1 GCA_937128785.1 uncultured Opitutaceae bacterium
AGGTCACCGGCGTCCGCTCCCATGGAGAAATAGGTTACGTGGGGCAGGCGCTCATCGACTACATCGGTGAACGTGCCGTCGCCGTTGTTGAGGTAGAATCGATCGGGAGTCTCGAAGTCGTTAGCGACGTAGATATCGGGCCAGCCGTCACGGTTGGCATCGAACCAGATGGCGGTGTGCCCCTGAGACTTGCCCCAGATCCCGGCATCGAGCGCGACGTTCTCAAACGTGCCGTCGCCGTTGTTACGCATGAGGTAGTCGGGTTGACCGGTGGGACTTTTGGAGAAGTCCAAGATGTTGGTGCAAAGATAGGCATCGAGGTCCCCGTCCCCGTCATAGTCGGCGAAGGACGCATGCACGGAGGCGTCGCTGATATCCAAACCGTAGTCGGCGGCGGCCTCGTTAAACGTGCCGTCGCCCTGATTAACGAAGAGGAGGTTGGGGGCATCCAGCCGGCTGACGTAGAGATCGGTCCAACCATCTTGGTTGATGTCCACGGCAGTCACACCGGTCTGACCAGCCGGGTCGTCGCTCCAGGCGACCCCGGCTTTGCCGGCGATGTCCTCAAACCTATGGGGCTCGATTTGGCGGTAGAGGGCATTGGCCCCGTTTTTGGAAATCACGTAGATGTCCAATTGCCCGTCGTTGTCGAAGTCCGCGACGGCCAGTCCAGTTTCCAGAGCGCCCAGCGTGTATTCGCGGAAGCGGTCACCCCACATGCGGGGATCGTTAAACACATTGGGCACGTTAAGCCCGGTGAACGTCGGATCGAGCGTGGTGAATGCGGTGTCACCGGGCGCTGCCGAGCGCGGTGCCAAGGCCGTGTCGGTCAACGTCGCCGTCGCCATGGTGGCGGTGGCGACGTAGGCAGAGATCGAGCGTAGGGGATTCATGTGGCTTGTCCGCGGATGCTAAGCGAGGGGAAGAAAGGTAGGGCTGGACCGCCGGGCGGGCCGTTGCGGCGGTTTAGCCACTCCACTGCGGACGGCCCAGCGGTCCGTCCCTACCTCAGAATGCGTTCCCATGGTGCGGCGGCGGCGGCGGTTATTCGCGTTTTTGCAGCGCGTTGGCGAAGACGTAGTCGGCGATCTCCATACCGATGCGGCGACCTTCCACCACGTCGAGCATGGTATGAATGCCACCCCAGACCCGGCTCATGTTGAGCTCGATGGAGGCATCGGAAAAGCTGTCGTAGGACCGCACCACTCCCGGAAGTCCGTCCGAGGTGGAAGTGAATTCAAAGTCATCGGAGCCGATGTAGAGCGCCAGCATGCGCGAGGACGCGCCCGTGAAAGTGGAGTGGGCGGACGTGTAGGTGGGGTGCGCGGGGGAGGCCATGTTGGGGATGAACTCGGGCTCGGCTTCAGCGTGCTCATTGATGTCCTCGGTGACCTCCCGCAGCGCGGTCTCGGGTCGCCAATGCAAGTAGTAGAATTTTGATTCCCAGGAGGAGATGCCGGCATCGGCGGTGGCGAGGGTGAGGAGTGCGAACATATGCGCGGTCTCTTCGACGCTGAGTTCCTTTTTGCGGGCCACATCCTGCGCGATAACGCACCAATGACCAGCCGGAGTGGCGGTGCCGAGGTCGTCGGCCCAGAATGGCGTCGAGAGGGTTTGGTATTCATCGCGTTCGGCCTCGTCGCGAGCGCCGACCTTGGCGGTGTAGGCGAGCTCGGCGGCATATTCCTCCGAATCGAGAGGCAGGGGAGGCGGGGCGCGGAATTGATCGGGTGCCGTCATCACGAATGGGGTAACGTGGGCGACTGCCGGAGATACGGGCGGACGGAAGGCGGGCGGGGTTTCGCGCCACTTGCCGATCTCGGTGGAGGTGATTTCCCCGGCGTAAGGCTGATCGAGGCCGGACTTGGCCCGTTCGTCGAGAATGGCTTGGGCCACTTGTCGACCCCAGGCGATGCCGGAGTCACGTGCGGGACCCGCGGGAATGTCTTCCAGCGCTTCGTCGTAGGCTTTTTTCATGACGCGCGGATTCACTTCGTTGCCCCAGATGTTCTGGAGCACAAGGTAGGCGGCAGCCGCAATGGCGGCGTCGCGGTTGGCGCCGGCGGGAGCGGCCTCATCGACCAGCCAGGGCTCATAGGTCTGATCGAAACCGTTGACGGTGTCGAAAATGGCGGCGTGAAACGTGCCAAAGTGCAGGGCGGCCACCGGAGGGGGCTTCCGCGAGAGTCGGGTGGCGTGGAGGGCCTGATCGTTCCAGTAAAGCACCGGGTTGGCCGCCAGCGAGCCGAGGCCAAAAGTAGCCAGTAGGATGAGGGTGGTAAGGGTCGAACGGTTCATAATTCAGGGGGGGGCCGTGGGTTGCCGGCACCGGTCTCCATCGCACCATGCCTTCCCGTGACGGCAACATCACTTTGAGTCCATTGTTAGGATGCGGTAACCGATCGCAGATAAGACGGGTTGTTCCCCTCTGCCAGTCGCTTAGCCATTGAATTTGGATCGGGTTGAAGGCATCGAGGGATGGGCGTCGTCCTTTTGGTGGCTCCCGGAATTATGCGAACGCTTCGATTCATCCTGATTTGGTGTGGTTGGGCGAGTGTGACTGCGGCGGATCCGGTCGTGACCGAGCACCGCGGGCAGGCGATCTACCGGGACAACTGCATGGAGTGTCATCTGGAATCCGGGAAGGGGATTGTTGGTTTGGGAGTTCCGTCGATCGCGGGCCTGCCGCGGTGGTATGTGACCGATCAGCTGCGGGAGTTTCGGCGGGAGGTCCGGGGCTCTCATGACGAGGATCAAGCGGGAGGACTGATGCAAATGAAGGCCAAAAGCCTGGGGGATCGGGAACTGGCGTTTGTCGGGCGGTATATTGAATCGCTGCCGCCGAGTTCGGAACGAGCGACGCTGGATCTGCCGGTCGCAGCGGAGGGGCACGCCCGGTATCTAGCCGATTGTGCCTCCTGTCATGGCGCGAATGGTGAGGGGGATCGGAGTCGGCGAGCGCCTCCTCTCACGCGTCAACCGGACTGGTATTTGCTCAAACAGCTCGAAAACTTTCGGGAGGGAAAGCGGCAGCACCACAAGAAATCGGATGAGGTGGAGCCGGCCCCAGCCGCAGCCGCAGCCGCGGCGTTGGTGGCATGGTTGGCGGCGTTGCCGGCGGCTGAGCCTGATCAGTGAAAATTGTGGGAGCTTTGGGCCGGAACTTCGTCGAGTCGCAGCGCGGCGATGGTGTGTGCCTTGATGTGCACGACGCCGTGCTGAATCTGGAGTTTCCCGGTGATGCGCAAGGCGGGTTCGAGATTGATGACCAATCGGTAGGCTTCGAACTTGGGCGGTGTGACGACGCAATTGGCCACACCGGTTTCGTCTTCGAGTGAGATGAAGACGAACCCCTTGGCGGTGCCCGGGCGTTGACGGCAGATCACGCTGCCGGCGACCACGACCTCCTCGCCGTTCTTTCCGAGCACCAAGTCGCTGGCCCGCCAGACCTCGGGCAGGGCATGTCGCACATGAGCCATCGGATGCACGCCGGCGGTGAGCCCCATCAACGAAAAGTCCGCCTGCACCCGCTCGCCAAGGGACATGGCAGTGAGGGGGGACGATTTCGGATTTCGGATTTCGGATTTTGGATTGGCGGTGAGCGGAGGGTGGGAGGCGCTTCTTTCTCTTTCTCTTTCTTCTTTATCGTTCTCTTTCTCTGTGGCCGGAGAGGCTTTGTCGTTCGGATGGGGGAAGCGCGCATCCGTTTTCGTCGGGGTTTTGCCGGTTGAACCGGGAAAGGGGTCAGGTCGTGAAAAGTGAATTTCGCTACGCTGCATTTCACTTTGTCTACGACCTGACCCCGTGGGCTGCGTGTGGTT
>CAKZMS010000372.1 GCA_937128785.1 uncultured Opitutaceae bacterium
CCCGATCCCCAGCGAAGTCGCCACCCCGAAGAGCGTCGCGACCACCGCCAGAATATCGATGAGATTGCCCCAGGGACCATTCACCCGATCGCCCAGCAGGGGCACAAACGCCGAGCGGATGGTCAGCGGCAACCCGCGGTTAAAAGAGAAATAAGCCAGCGCCAACCCCACCAGCGCGTAGATACCCCAAGCATGAAACCCCCAGTGGTAGTAGGTCATCCGCATGGCTTCGGCGGCGGCGGCCGGGGAGCCAGCTTCGATGCTGGTGTGCGGAGGCGAAGTAAAGTGATACAACGGCTCCGCCACGCTGAAAAACAGCAGCCCGATGCCCATCCCGGCACTGAACAACATGGCAAACCAACTGATCGCACTGAACGACGGACGCGCATCGTCACCGCCCAACCGCACCTTGCCGGCCGGGCTGAAGGCGATGACCAGCACCGCCAGCAAAAACAGATTCACCACCAGGATGAAAAACCAGCCCGCCGACTCCGCGATGGCGTTCTGCAGGTCGGCAAACAAGGCCCCGGTCGACTCCAGCGCGACCAGGCTGAGCAATACGGAGCCGATGATGACCCCGGCCGAAACCAGGAATACCGTCGGGTGAATGTCCAACCCCAGGCTCGAGCCCAAAGTCTGTTTGCTACCATAGGCCGGCCGGGACGGCAGCACGGATGGCTCGGGCGGAGCGCTCATGCTGGCTTGCGAAAGTGCAGGACTCCCCATGCCAGCGCGCCTTCACGGCCGGCCTTGACCCAGTGACTCAACCCCACCCGCATGCGTTCGAGATATTCCGCCGAACAAACTTTGCGCAAATCGGCATCCCGTTCCACCAACACCTCCCGCACCCGGCCATAGTGGTTGGGTAACTGGGGACTCAGGTCTTCGATCATCACTTCCGTCCAACCGAGTTCCTTCGCATAATTCCGGTAGGTGGGAATGCTCCCCATCGAAGCCAGATGGATGCGGGCGAGCACCGGCTCAAGGATTTCCGGATCCACGCCCTCCACTTGCATCGGATCGGTGAAAATAAACTCACCGCCCGGTCGGAGGACCCGATTCACCTCGGCAAACACCTGTTGGCGCCGACCACTGTGCAGCAGGGCATCCTGGGACCAAACGACATCAAAGCTTTTATCCGCCATGGGCAGGTCTTCAAAGCTCCCGTCCACCACCTCGACTTGTTCTTCCAAACCGGCGGCCGCATTGCGTTCCCGGTTTCGTCGGTTTTGCACCGTCGAGAGGTTCAGGCTGGTCACGTGGTGGCCTCTGGTCCGGGCCAAAAAGCGTCCGACCCCACCGTAGCCCGCCCCGATGTCGAGCACCCGGGTCCCCGCTGGCCAGGCCTCCAGCCGTCGGGCCATGTGCTCCACCGTGCGATGGGAGGCCGTCAGGATCGGCTCCTCCACCGACTCGTAGAGCCCGACATGGATGTCCTCTCCTCCCCAGACATGGTAGTAGAAGTTGTCAGCGTCGTCGCTGTCGTAATAGTCGCGGGCCTGGTCGACCACCGCGTCGGGCGTGGCGTTGGATTCGCTCATGGAATGGTAGGTTCGGCGCTGGCTTCAGTCTTGCCCGGCCGGTTTTCGTGGGGCGTTCCCTTCATCCACGATCACAGGATGGTCGGGTTCGTTGTGGTAGTGTTTTTCGGCAATGTGGATGTAGAAATCCGGATTCTCGGTGCGATACGTTTCCTGAAAATCCGCATAGGTATGGACCTGCTGGAACCCGACTTCCTGCATCAGATTCTCCACATAGGCTTTCCGCAGCGGGAACATGTTGAGGTTGTAGGAAGAACCATCGGGGAACGTGTAGCGGAATCGGGCCAAGCCATCGTCCACGTGTTCCGGCTCCGCCTTCACGTTGTCACCGCAATAGTAATAGGTGTGCTTGGAACTGAAACCATCATCGAGCATGGAATCATAATTGCGTTGGTCCAGGATCAGCACGCCGTCATGGCGCAAGGCGGCGTAGAACTCGGCCAGTGCTTTGCGCCGGTCACGCTCGCTGTGCAGGTGCGTGAAGGAATTCCCCAGGCAGATAACCGCATCAAATTTGCCGTGCACGTCGCGGTTCAACCACCGCCAGTCCGCCTGCACCGTGCTGAGAATGTGACCGTGTTCGGTGCCGTTTTGGAAGGCCTTCGCCAGCATGTGGGGGCTGCCGTCCGCGCTCACCACGTCGAACCCCGCTTCCAGCAATCTCACGGAATGGAATCCGGTGCCGGCGGCGACATCGAGGATGCGTTTGACCCCGCGTTTCCGGAGCTCGTCGATGAAAAAACTGCCTTCGCTTTCCGCGCGGGCCTGCCAGTCGATCAACTCGTCCCACTTTTCGACGAACCCGTGAATGTATTCGGATTTGTATTTGTCGGTATGGCGAACCTTGGTCGGATTGGAACCGTAGTCCTGCTCCGTTTCTTTGGGAAGGGGGGATGAATTCATGATGATTGGGCGGGATCGGCCAAACGCGAACGCGCTAATCGCGCCGTCGCTCCGCGATGCTGGCGCCGAAACCCACGGATGGCCGCAGTCACATCCAGTTTTTTCACTACATCACCCCCGCGCCCCGGAACTCGATTGAATCGAGCGGTCGGGGTTCTGCATTCATTTGCGTCGGGGTTCGCGAAGGAACCCTCGTGGGCAACGGG
>CAKZMS010000373.1 GCA_937128785.1 uncultured Opitutaceae bacterium
GCCGATGGTTGCACTGGCCAGCAGGACGTGGCCGAATGAACGCAGGGTCTCGCCGATGGCCGGAGCCGCGTCCAGACAGGTGAAAACGAGGTGGCCTTCCCGGGGAACCCACAGCAGCCGACTCAGGTTCAAATCACGCAGCCAAGTCAGTAGTTCGCCGGGGCGCCACAGGATCTCCGCGGCTTCGGGACCGAGCGCGGCATAGTCCACCGGCGTGACGGCCAGGGTCTCCGCGATGTGTCCGAGGATCTCAACCAGATCCTCCTCCCGGGCCAGATCCAGACCCTCGACCGGTTTCAGTCCGGCGACCAGCAAGGTCAAGGATTCCCACTTGCGTAGTAATTCTCTGGATACGTTGAGGTGGTCCAGTTCGGCCAGCACGCGCCGGCATTCCAGATCGGTGAGTTCGGCGGAGTGGGCATCGGCGACGCGGGAGGCCAGATTGTGGGATTCGTCGACGATCAGGAGCGTGCGCGCGGGATCCCAGCTGGGCTGGTTTTCGAACAGGCTGCGATTTCGCGGCGCAAAGACGTAGTTGAAATCGCCCACCCAAACATCCTGAAAAGCGAGGGCGGTACGGGTGATTTCGTAAGGACAGATCCCGGCGGCCTGACCCGCGTGGCGGAGTTGTGTCAGGTCGCGATTCTCCCGGTTGAACAGATGGAAGCGATCGAGTCCGCTCTCCGGCCAACGCGCTTCCAGATCCTGGATGAAACGACATGATTCGCGGGTGCAGTGAAAGGTATGATTCACGCAGTGTTCGCGTTTGTTGCGCACATGCCAGACGCCCAGTCGATCCTCCTCCGCGAGCTCGGCCTCGGGCGCAGCATCCGGCGCCGAGATCATCCGGTTGAGCGTTTCGACGACCTGGAGTTGTCCGGTTGACTTGCTGGTCACGTAGACCACGCGATCGCACTGTCCTTGGCGGAGGGAGTTGAGCGCGGTTTCGAGCATCACGCCCGTTTTCCCGAATCCGGTGGGGGCTTCGAAAGCGACGACGCGGTTTTCCGCGAGTGATTTCTCCAAGGCGGAGCGCGTGTTTTCCTGTCCTTCCCGCAAGGTGGAAAAAGCCGGTGAAAAGGAGAGTTTCCGGCGACGTTCGCGGGCGCGGTAGTTCAGGTCGAGAAACTGGGTCAGCCGTTCGATGCGGGTATCGAACAGCGACTCATCGTGTCGCGGTAGCGTGATGGTCTGCGAAAGACCGCTGCCGGTTTCGACGTAGACCAGTTCCCCGCGCAGTTCGACCTCCGGAGCGGCGATGCGTTGCAGGGCGAGGTAGGTGGCGAGTTGGGCGAAGTAGTGGGGATAATCGAGGCGCAGTTCAGCCTCCGGCACGGGCACCGCCCGGGTGATCGTTTTGATTTCACGCAGGGTGAGAATATCGTCCTGCTGCAGCACCTGGTCGATCCGCCCGCTGAGCTGAATGGTCCAACCGCGGTGGATGATCTGCCCATTGATGGCGACCTCGAACCGGGCGCTTGAATCCGCGGTCTCGGTGCGGGCCTGCATCTCGCGATGCCAATGCGATCCGAGCTGAGCCCGCCAGATGCCGGCAGAGCCCTCGGAGCTGTCCCGAGGGCCAATGGCGAAAGCCGCCAGCTCACCGACGCTCAGCTTCGCGGTCCTGTTCTCAAGGGCGAATTGGAGAGGCATGCCTAGTCGACGAGGATATCGGTGTGACCGCGAAGGTAGTCTTCGAGCTTGCGGTGCAGCCGCGCCACATCCTCCGGTTGGGATGTTTGCTCCGATGTGGGCAGATTGAGTAAATCCGCCACCGCGGCGCGATCGTTGCGCAGCAGGGTGGGGAACCAATGCTCACGCAGGGGATACCCCTCGTCACGGGCGAAACAGAACAGGCTCTTGAAACCCACAATGTCGGGCCGGTCCGTGGTGCTGAATGCCGAAAGCGCGGTCTGTAAAAGATGGAAGACCGACTCCCGGCTTTCCTCATGGACGGAGTTACGGGCGATCAGCGAGGTGAGGCCGGAGGCATGCTGTAAGCGCCGGTAGTTTTGGCCGATGCCGGCAAAGCGTTCGGCCAGTCGAACCTCTTTCACAAACCAAGTGCCGGCGTTACCGCCCTCGAGGATCAGCCCTGTGCGATCGAATAGGTCGATGGGGGTGTGTTGCGGAGTGGCCTTCCGGGGGACGCGCTGGAGGATGCGCAAGGTGCCGTGTTCCGCGCTGAAGGCGGCCGCCGGTTGGAAGGCCTCCTTGGGGTGATCCCGCTGGAGGATGAATGCTTCGGTTTGGAGCGTAGGCCGCGGCACGCGGTTCAGGTCTCAGGGTTGGGGGAGGCGGCGACCTTTTCGGTGAGGTCTTTCGATTCGGTCGGTATCTGCTTTTGACCGGCCGGCCACGGCGGCACGACCGAACCGCCGGAGATGATCAGTTTCATCGCCTCGCTCACGGCCATGTCCATCTCGATCACCCGATCCTTGGGGTAGAATATTAGGAATCCGGAGGTAGGGTTCGGGGTGGTTGGAACGAAGACGGTCCACATCTCCGCATCGGTGCGACCTTGGACCTCGCCGTTGGCCCGGTTGGTGAGGAATCCGAGCACGTAAGAGTTGGGGGCCGGGTATTCGACCATCACGACTTTTTCAAAGACGTTGCGCTTTTGGGCACTGAAGGTGTCAACGATCTGTTTG
>CAKZMS010000374.1 GCA_937128785.1 uncultured Opitutaceae bacterium
CAAGAAACCAAACTCAATTTATACCATGAAATTCACTCGAACACTCACCACCTTGTCCTGTCTCGGCCTGATCGGCCCGGGCCCTGTTTCAACTCATGCGGCACTCGATCCCGAGATCGTGCCGGCCAGCGCCCAATGGGTGGTCCATGCTGATTTTGATCTGATGCGCCAATCCGAAATGGGGCAGGAAATCATCAGCAAGGTTCAGGAAGCATACGCCAAGGACACGCAGGACAAACCGATGGAGGATCTGAATGTGGGCAGCCTCATCTCTCAAGTGATGCAGACCATCGGCCATGTGACTCTTTTCGGCACCGCCATCACCGAGAATCCTGAAGAAATGGACGGAACCGCGGTGATCGAAGGCACGGCCAAAATGCGGACGATCAGCGAAGGCCTGATTGCCCACATGTATCTGACCCAACCGGACGGAATTGATGAAGTTTCGGACCTGCCGTTCGAGGCTTACAGCATCAACGAAGAGATGTTCGTCGGGTTTCCGGAGGAGCCGATCGTGCTGATGAGTCGCTCCCGCGAGCACATGGAGAAGGCGTTGACCGTCTATCGGTCGGGGGCTGATTCCCTGCAACGAAAGGGGGGAGACTTGAAACCCATGTTACCGCGACATGACTCCTATTATCTTTTTGCCGCATCGGTCGTCCCGTCGATCGAGATGGGTGATAGCAACGAACCGCAGGCCCGCATCCTCAAGATGACGCAGTCCGCTTCCGTGACCTTGGCTGAAGTCGGGGAAAATATCACGGCCCATGCGACTCTGGTCGCTGATTCCGAATCCACCGCCGAGCGTTTGGTAAAGATTGTCAATGGCATGACCGCGCTGCTTTCCCTGGCGCAAGACAGTGACGAAGACCTACGCGAGTTCATTGAATCGGTGGTTGTTGAACTTAGCGACGAACGGGTAGATGTGACCATGACCTATCCCTCGGGCAAGCTGATGGAGTTGGCGGAGGCCAATATGCACCGCGAGGCGCGTGCCCACGAACGCCGCATGCGGGAGATCGAGGAATCGTTCGAGGTTCCCGGAGAAGAGATCGCCAGCTGGAAAGGGGTTCGCCAGGAGGAGGAACCCGAAATGCAGACTCAGTTGATCGAGTCCGTGTCGCTCACGCCGGGCACGAAGATCTATGTCTCGGGGCGCCGGGGTGGTAATGACTCTGCTCGGATCGATTACATCGAGATTATCCCGGCCGGGGCCGAGCAGGGGGACAAGTTTGAAGCCGAATACATGCGCTTGGCCAACTACCGGATTCAGGCGTATGATCAGGTGTCCGGTGGCGAGATGGTGGCCGTTCGCGGTGGCACCCGCGGCGGGCGGGCACAGTTGATGTTCAACGGAGCAGCCGCCGACTACTCGATCAAGATTCGGTATGTCGACAATGCGCCGGGAGTGGCCCATTACAAAGTGAGCCTCGAACATCCCGAGACTGAATAAAGTGACCGCGACGACCCTCACAACCACGGTGCCCGTTGACGGCTCTGCTCCGGCCGGTGATCCGGCGGTGGCGAAGTTGGTGCGGGCTGCGGTGGCGGGGGACAACGGCGCGGCGCGGGAAATCGTGCGACTTTTCCATCGGCCGATTTATCACTACGTCTTTCGATTGGTGGGGCAGGGACAGGACGCGGAGGATGTCACCCAGGAGACATTCGTGAAAGCCTTTCGGGCCCTGCACAAAGTTGATACGGATCGGCCCCTTGTGAACTGGCTTTACACCATTGCCCGTCGCACGGCCCTTAATCATCTGCGGGCGCGCAAAGACTGGGTGGAACTTCCGCCGGAACCCTTGGGTGACGGACCCGGGCCCCGTCAGAATGTCGAAACGGCGGACACGGTGGGGCAAATTTGGAAGGAAGCCCGACGACTGCTGAAAGCAGCGGAATTTGAAACCCTGTGGCTTCGCTACGGCGAGAACCTGTCAGTGCAAGAAACGGCAGAAACCAGCGGACGTTCGCTGAGTAGCGTCAAGACCCTGATCCATCGGGCGCGCCATCGTTTGGCGGCGCTCAGAACCAATTTGTCATGAAACCATCTGCTACCGATTCCCGTCCCCGTCTGATCTGTCGAGTGGTTCGTCATTTTCATGCCGACCGGCCCACCCAAGGCTCATGGGCTCATCGCCACGTAGGTGGTTGTGCCGGATGTGCTGGCTTTTACCAGAACCTGACTAGCGTAGACCAAAGCCTAGCCACTGGCAGCCCCGACTTGCCTGAATCCATCCCGGCCGGACTGGGGGATCGGATCTGGGCGGCGGTGGAATCCGACCGGGCGGTTCAGACGAGTTCGGCGCAGGAGCAGCAACCGACTTTGATTACCCGATGGGCTGGAGGATTGACCGCGGTTGCCGCGATTGTCGTGGCCGGGATCTGGTTTGCTCCTTCGTCAAATTCCGACCCCACTGCCACCGCGGCGGCGGAATTTGACCAACAGGATCTTCAGCAAATGGTTAGCCAGCTGGAAACCTTCTCGGAGAAATGGCTGGTCTTGGCTGAGCCCGAAGCAGGGCCCCCGGTGGATAATCAACTGACCGAGGAGTGGGGGGCACTCGAAGCCGATGCGTCGGCGGCGTTGGAGTTTCTCAAGCAAAGTTTCATTCCGTCTCGGTCTTCTGCCTCGTAGCAGTTGGGGCGTTTGAGGTGGGGCCGAAAAAATAGGCCCAGATTTCTGCAACCATGAGCAGGGCTGCCGGGTTCTTTACCCGAACCTGCAATCAAGCGGTTCGCTTAAATTAGAAAACACCTCTTATGAAATCCGTATTCCAAAAACTCACCGCTGGCGTCGTTATCGCCGGAATTTTCACCTCCAGCCTCTTCGCGGCTTCGCCCGCTGGCTACGTCGACTTCGGCTCCTTTGATCCCAGTGCCGGCAAGGAGTATGTGGAAGTCGATATCAACAAGGCGCTGCTGAAACTCGCCGCCACCTTTGCCAAAGATCTGATCCTTGCCAAAGTGACCGAACATGATGTCCGCGCCGCCTTCCGGAATCTCTTCCGGATCCGAGCCAAGCTTGCCATGTCTGGCCAGCCAATCCGGGTCGCCCCAGATGCAATCCTGGCCACGTTCGCCATCAATGAGGTCGGCCCCCCAGCCACCGAAGATGATGTCTTTGCCATCACCGCCGAGCAACACGTTGGTGTTGATGTTGGTCGGGTCATCATCGTCGTCCCCCCCGTCATCATCCTGCGAACTGCCGTTGCCGACCATCAGGTCATCACCGGCGCTGCCATCGATAAAGTCATTGCCGCGCAGACCGGCGATACGGTCGTCTCCTTTGTTGCCGATCAAGGCGTTGTTCCGGCTGTTGCCGTCGATCTTGTCATCATTGACAGAGCCGATCACGTCTTCGATGGCGTCACCGTAGTACAGCGTCACAACATTGTTGACGTCGCCTTTGCGGATTTCGGAGTTCACGACCTG
>CAKZMS010000375.1 GCA_937128785.1 uncultured Opitutaceae bacterium
GGTTCACGAAAAACGTAGTCCTGCCAAGCCGCCGTGCGTTCCTGCCAGCCTTCGAGCGTGCGCGTGGGGTAGGTGTCGGGCCGACCGCCGAAACGGAAGTCGTCGCTCACGCCCTGATCTTCGATGGAGTCCCGCCAGGCATAGAGCTGGCGCAGGAGTTCGTCTTTGGTCGCGGCGAATCGCGGATCGTCGGCCAAGTTGTTTACTTCGTGCGGGTCTGCATCGAGATCGAACAATTCGAATTCGGGTTTCCGGGGCGCAAAGAACCGCGCCTCGGTTTCGTTGAGTTGGCCCTGCAGGTAGAGCACACTCATCTCCGCCAGCATCGGATAGTTGTCCTCTTTGTAGCCGCTGTATTGCAGCCAGGCGCGTTCGGGCATGAGGTTGTGGATCAGCTTGAAGCGATCGGTGCGCACGGACCGCATGGCATCATGGGTGAGACCCATGCGTCCGCGGGCCGCAAAGATATACTCGCGGTTCTGCACGTCCTCCGACCAGAGGTTGCGACCATGGATCGGCACGCTGGGAGTTACGCCGGCGGCATCAAAAATAGTGGCGGTCACATCGATCATCGAAACGAGATCATCGTTGATAAGGCCCGGCTTTACCTGGCCGGGCCACTTCACAATCAACGGCACCTGCAGCCCGGGTTCGTAGAGGAATTGTTTACCGCGGATATGGCAGCGACCGTTGTCGCCGATGAGAATCACTAGAGTGTTGTCGGCGATCCCTTCGTCTTCGAGGCGTTGCAGGATTTCGCCGACTTCGCGGTCGCAGAGTTGCATCTGTTCCAAGCCGTTGGCCCAGTCGCGCCGCGCCAACGGTGTGTCGGCGTAGTAGGGCGGCAGGTTGACGTCGGCCGCATCGATGGGCGCCAGCGGATCTCGGCTCCATGGACGATGGGTGCCGGTGAGGGTGATTTGCGCGAAGAACGGCTGGCCCGGTTGGCGTTCCGACCAATCGCGACCGGCGAACCCGAGATCGGCATCGAAGTTGTGGTGGGTTTTCCCCGAAATCTGTAGCGCGGTGAAGTAGCCCGCTTCGCGCAATTGGAACGGCATCGTCTGGATGCCATAGGGGAGGGGTTTCTTGTCGTCGCCCCGGGTATCGTGTTGGTGCCCGCCGATGTAGTTCTGGTGAAAACCGGTGAGCATGGCCGAGCGGGAGGAGGAGCATACGGGCGCGGTGCAGAACGCGGTGCGGAAGAGCTCCCCTTCGGCGGCGAGTTTGTCGACGTGGGGGGTCTGCACGACGTCGTTACCGTAACAACTCAGATCGATGCTCCAGTCTTCGAGCATGATCCAAACGATGTTGGGCCGATCATCAGCGGCGCCGGGGGTTGCAAACAAAGTCACACTGATCGCGGTGACCAAGGCACCGCCCACCAGTTTTCTTAGCGGGGTAAGCATGCCCGAGTGGAAGTCACACTCGGTGAGTCTGTCGATGCCTCAGATGGAAGATCAGTTGAATCGTTGACCTACGCCATCTTTCTGATCGAAGCGGGAGGACACGTGGTCCTTAGTCGTATGATGAAAGTGCGATTGCTACTGGTGTGTCTTTTCTGGGGAAGTGCGATGCTCGGCGTCGCCCAGGCGGAGTGGACGCCGTTGTTCGATGGGAAAACCCTGGATGGCTGGATTCCCAAGATCACCAAGCATGAGGCGGGGGTGAACGCGCTCGATACCTTCCGCATTGAGGACGGAATTTTGAAAGTCTCCTACGAGAACTATGAGAAGTTCGATGGACAGTATGGTCACCTCTACACCGAGAAGTCCTATTCCCACTACCTCATCCGCATGGAGTATCGTTTCGAAGGCGGGATGATGGAAGACGCCCCGCACTTCGTGAATTTGAACAGCGGTTTCATGGTGCACTCGCAATCCGCGCACGAGATGAAGCGGGATCAGAATTTTCCCATCAGCGTGGAGTTTCAGTTCCTGGCTGATGAGGGCAAGGGCCCCCGCCCGACGGGCAACGTGTGCACGCCGGGCACGACGATCGAACACAACGGCGAACACATCACCCGGCACATCGTGCAGTCCTCGGCTCCCAACTATCCCGCGGATGAATGGGTGTCGGTGGAAATGGAAGTGCGCGGTGACGAACTCATCGTGCACCGGGTGAATGGCGTAGAAGTGCTGCGCTACTCTGCCACCAAGCTCGATCCCACCGACGAGAAATTCGGTAGCGCGCAACTGGTGGCGGCTGGCCGACCGCTCAAACTTGATCGCGGACACATCGCGTTGCAGGCCGAGGGGCAGGGCGTCTGGTTTCGCAACATCGAGATCAAGGAACTCGAACCGTAGTGGAAACATCGTAGCGCCGTGCTTCAGCCGGCGTTGTTCAGTGCCGGCTGAAGCACGGCACTACGGGGCGCTCCGGAATTAACTGACTCGACGAAAACGGACCGGGTGGAACCGGTCCCTCCCATGATCGTCCCTGCACGGATTATTCGATATGGGTTTGTGTGATTCGGCAGGGATTGCGGCTATGAATGCAGCGCGCTTTCGACAAATTACATTGTGCGATGCCTCATTGGATCACCCCGTTCGGACAACCCCACTTTATGAAGTTCACCCCCATTGGCCTCACCGCGCTGATCGCCACCGTTAGCTCTTTCGCATCCGCCGAAGAAATGGAGCTCGTCCTCGAGTTTCCGCCCCCGCTGGTCATCAGCACCCCGGCCCCCATCAGGGTGCCGCACTTGGAACAGCCGACCTCCAGTCCGCCGAAGGTCATGGTGCCGTCCGACGTCACCAATGTCGCAGCTGGCAAGCCGGTCCTGTCCAGCGACCCGTATCCGATTCTCGGCGAACCCGATTTCATCACCGATGGAGACAAGGAATCGGAAGATGGTTACTACGTGGAGTTCGAACCCGGACTGCAGTGGGCCCAGGTTGATCTCGAATCGAGCCGCGAGATTCATGCCATCGCCATCTGGCACTACCACATCCAGAAGCGGGTGTATCATGACGTGATCATCCAGATTTCGGACGACGCTGAATTCAAGGAAGGGGTCACC
>CAKZMS010000376.1 GCA_937128785.1 uncultured Opitutaceae bacterium
AGAATTCGTGAAAGACACGGGATCGACCGATCTTCGTGAGTCCCTCCGCTACAGCGCGGGTATCGTCCTGAAATCTCAAAACGACGCCGGCCAAGGCAACACCTTCGTCAACGAAGGTGGGGTCCACAGTCAGGAAGGCGCGACGGCCGCGAAGACCCAGACTACCATCAAGATTCGTGGTTTCATTACCGACTCGGTGTTGCGCGATGGTTTCCGCCGCCAATTCGCGACGGACTCTGCCAACATCGGTCGCATCGAAGTTATCCGCGGTCCCGCGGCACTGCTCTACGGCATCGGCAACTTCGGCGGTATCGTGAACTACCTGCCCAAGCGTCCCCTTGATGTGGATCGCCACGAGGTAATCGTCGGTGCCGGCACGGATGGCTACATGCGCGCTGCATTCGACACCAATCTCGCTCTCGAAAGCGCCCCGAAGTGGGGTTTCCGCATGACCGGTGCCTGGCAGACGGGTGGCGACTTCACCGAGCTCAAGGACTCCGAGAAGTTCTTCGTCGCTCCCGTGTTGACCTTCAAGCCTTGGGAAAACACCCAGATTACAATCGACGGCGAATATGGTGAAGAGGATATCACCGGCACGGGTTTCCAAAGTGTCCGCGCTCGCGCCGACGTTCCCGCCGACCAGCAGGACCGTCTCGAACGGGCCGGCTTCCTGTCCTTCCCGGGCAAGGATCGTCGCACCTTCCGCTGGTCTGGTCCTGACACCTTCGTCGACTCGAAGGCGAGCAATCTTCTGATCAAGATCGACCAGAAGCTGGCCGATAACCTGTTCTTCATGGCCGGTTACAACACCTCGTTTACCCGCTTCAAGGGCTTGGACGTCGGTGGTGCCCTCCAAGTCGGCGTCGGTCCGGCGTCCCAACGTGGCACCGTGACCGTCGAGCCGCTTACGCCTGAGGACGGCGCCTTTTCCGGCGGCGAGCTCAGTGACGTCACGTTCCAATACCTTTGGTCCGACTATTACGAGACCACCGAACGGGATCAGCTGCGCGCGGAGTTGACCTACAATATCGACACGCTGCCGGACTCCCGTTGGCTGAGCATGAACCACAACTTCCTCGTGGGATACTCTGATGAGACCTCCGAGAAGGATCGCCGCTTCGACCAGACGTTGACCAACAACTATCGGGATCCCTCCAACTCGTCCTACATTCGCTTCGGCACCCAAGGCGACGGCTCCCCCGACGCCCCGATGGGTCGCATCAACGACACGCTCAACGAGGCCGGTAACACGGGTCTCTACGCCGTCTACCAAGGCACTTGGATCGACGACCGCATGACCATCGTCGCCGGTATTCGTGAGGACACCAACGACAACCGCGTGCGCACCATCGACGCTCAGAACCCGGGTAACAGCTCGGACATCGATCGCGCGAGCCAGAGCAAGAACACGGGTCAGTTCGGAGCCAGTTTCCAAGTCACCCGCGAGATCTCCGTCTTTGGGGTGAGCTCCGAAGGTATCGTGCCCAACTTCGACGGGCTGCGCGACGGTAACGGTCGCCCGATCGATGCCACCATCGCGAAGAGCGAAGAGTTCGGCGTCAAAGTCGACCTGTTCAACGGCAAGCTCTCGGGCACGGTCTCAAGCTTCAAGATCAAGCGCACGGGCACGCCCTACTTCTACTGGTGGGCACCAGCTCCGGCCAAGAATCAGTTCAACCCGAACCAACCGATTACCTACCTCGTAGAGGGTGCGAATCCCGAAGTCGGTCAGGCTGACTGGTCCGTTGCTCAGCAGAATGCGGTCGCCGAATGGAATGCCGCCAAGAATGCCGGTGCCGCTTACCAGCAGGATGGCAAGTGGTATCTCAACGCCTCCAACTCCGCCGGTGCCGCTTACATGGACAAGGTTTACGCCAACGTCTCCGCCGGCCAAGGCTGGCCCGGATGGTATTTCAACATCGATGATCCGAACGTGAACATCGCCACCATGGACCGCGCTGCTCCTGACCGCGGAACCTACCAAGCCTACACCAGCGGTGATGACGAGTCCAAGGGCTATGACTTCCAGCTCCTCTGGAGCCCGAACGATCAGTTCCAGGCTCTGTTCACTTACTCGAACGTGGAGCGCAAGACGCTCAACGTGGGTAACTTCCCGCAGTATCCCTACGAGGAAGATCGCTGGGCCAACTGGTATTTTCCGGATGGCAGCTGGGGCTTGAGTGGCTTCCCCCTCGATGAGGCCTACTCAGCTCCTTATGACTCCTCGTCCTGGACGGGTGCCGGCTACCTCGGTATCGGTTCCGATGATGACACTCCGGAGCACGCTGGCGCTGTCTGGGGCACCTACAAGTTCCGTCAGGATGGTCCGCTTGCCGGTGTGACCATTGGCCTCGGTGGTCAATACGAGTCCGAGCGTGAGTTCGTCTCCGCCCGCACCGACGGTTCGGGTCAGCTGCAGGTCGATGAGAACGGCAATCCCATTGCGCTCTACACCGATCCACGGATCAACATCGACATGATGGTGAGCTATAACTTCCGGTGGATGGAACGGGATAGCCGTATCCAACTCAACGTGAACAACCTGTTGGACGACAAAGACCAGTATGGACTCGGGTTTGCCGCCGGCATTTCGGCCCGCCTCGAATTTGGTATGGTATTCTAAGCGGCGTCTGTAGGCCGTTAGTTTCAGACCCGGTCTGCTTCGGCAGGCCGGGTTTTTCTTTTGCCCGGTCCCCAAGGTCCTCCCCGCCACTAGGCGTTAAATGCTCTCCGGTCTAGATTAACCAATATGGTTAAACTGCCGCGAGAAATGCAGGGCGATGATCGGAGGATCTACTCGGCGTAGAAAGGGAAGTTCCCCGCCGCGCCACCGCCTTTGCCGTCACGCACATAGAGGAAAACGCGGTAAGGACCAGGCGTATCGGGGATACGAATACGAGCTCGTGATCCGCGATTTTGAAGCACGCAATCTGGTATGACCGGGGGGGCTTCCTCGGCATCGCCGCCGGAGCGGCGATCGTGGGTTTCCGCAACGACCTGCCATTCGAATGACAGGGTCGTCAAATCATCAAACTCAAGTTCGGCGTGGACTTCATGCTCGCTGCCCGCTGGCACGTGCGATTCGCGAAAGTCCGCCTGCAGTTCGTGGAGCACGGGTGCGGGATCGGCGGGTTCTTGGCCCGTCCAAATCCGACTCATGGCATCGACCACCGGGGTCTTTTCTCCCGAGGCCAGAAACATACCGAACCAAGTGTCGGTGGTCTCTTGTTTGTGGCCCCAGATAAAACAGAAGGTGCCGAGGCAAAGTCCGCGGCCATGAGAGAACTGACGGTCATGGGCGGATGCGTAACTCGCCGCCTTCGTCGCGGGGGAAGGCTCAATCGGAGCTCCCCAGGAGGTCGTCGGAATCTCCCAATGCCCCCGCACGCCGAACTCCGTCAAAAGGTAAGGACGATTCCAGCCCTGGGCGGCAAGTTCGCCATCGACGGTTTCGGCTCCGCCATAAATGTTCACGCCGAGAATATCCAGGGAGGTGTAGTGCGCCATCATCTTGGCGACTTTATTGTCGGAGGTGCCGGCCACGACCGTGCAGATGGGATGAAGGGCGTCCTCCTGCTTGACCATCTGAGCGAGGATTTCGAGTTCCCGCCAAACCCGCGGATCATCACCATCTTCCTCCATTTCGTTGCCGAGCCCCCACATCAGCACTGCGGGATGGTCACGATACTTCTTAACTGAAGCACGCACCCGATTGCGCTGCTCGAGGAGAAAAGACTCATCGCCGTAGTCGGCGCCATGACGGGGATGTTTGAGCCAAATGCCCACGACCACGACCAGGCCCAGGCGGTGAGCCTTATCCAGGAGAGACTCTCCGTTTACTTCAGTCTCCAGTTGTTCGATTCCCCACGTGCGCAAGGTGTTGCCGCCCAGATCCCGGAAGAGTCTCAGGTGCTGATATCCCCCGGCGCCATGAACCTCAAACGGCTCACCATGACGCAAAATCTCCCACCGATTGTCGGGTCGCTGGCGCAGGCTCACGCCTGGGTTATTTTCAACCAAGAGTGAGTCGCCAATTGCATAGTTTGGCGGAGGGGGTTTCACAGTCTCTTTCTGACGTTTCAGGACGGTCGGGTAAAGAAATTAGATGCATAAAATTGCATGAAAAATTGCATTGAGAAAGGACCCGCCAATTGCTGTAACTGTCTCCCTCAAATTCCCGGACGCCGGGATCTACGGATATGCCCAAAATCAACCAACAGTATATCGCCGAGGAACTGGGAATATCACGCGCCACGGTTTCGCGTTGTTTCACTAATCACCCCGGCATCAACCCCACTACTCGCGGCAAGGTTTTCGCGTTGGCTTCCAAGCTGGGCTACAGTCACGCGGAAAAACGCGAGCCAGCCTCGCATCAACGCCGCCGCACTTCGACTACCCTGGGGGTGTTGATTTGCGTCGACCTTCCCAGTTTCGAACGGACCGACTACGGTAATCCAGGGCAGGAACTTTTGAACGGCCTGTCGGAACTCGCACGGGTGCAGAATGTGCGGTTGGACCTCCACTTTGTGCGACCGGAAGATCTGCACATCAATGAGCCTTCCTACGCCAAAATTGTAGCTACAGGGCGTCGTCTTTGGGACGGCGTCGTACTCATCTATCCGTTCCCCCAATCCATTGTCGATGAACTGCGTAAACTGCACCCGGTCGTCTCTTTGACGGAGCAGTATGGGCAGAGTCCGTTGGACTGCGTCGATGCCGATCATCATCGCGGGATCGAGCGTTTGGTTGAGCATCTCTGCGGCAAGGGGCACGAGCGCATTGGCTTCTTTACGTGGCGTTATCCGGTTGAGGCGAGTTGGGCGCTGCGTCGCTACGGCGCCTACGTTGAGATGATGACCGCGCGGGGATTGGATCTCCGTCTTGAAGACGCGATCAACGTCGACCCCCGGCGCCAACTTTCGCTCGAGGAGGCCCATGCCGAAGTGATTAAACAAACGAAGGCTGGCGTCACCGCGTGGATGTGCGCGGCGGATCACCAGGCGTTTGATTTGGTGAAAGCCCTGCAAAAAGCCGGGTTAAAAGTCCCGCAAGATGTTTCCGTGACCGGCTTTGATGGACTCGATCCATTGAAAGGCATTCCTCGACTTACCACGGTGAGTAATCCGTTTCATCAAATCGGATTGATTGGCGGCAAGCGGTTGCTGGATTTGATTCACAAACGATTCGATTCGCAGCAGCACATTCTCCTCAACTGCGACGTCGTCGTGGGGAACTCGGTGGCAGCGCCCAAGAAAACGAAAAAGCGATCAGCCAAGCGGAAGTCCGCCTAGCTGATCGAATTAGCTGACTGACGCTAGCCGCCGATCAGTCGCGCAGGGCGAAGTCTGTTCCGATGCTGACCACGATGTGGTTGATGCTACCCGTGCGTCGGAGCAATGCCTCGCTGGTGGACTGATCCAGATTGGTGCCCGTTACGCAGGCTTCGGAGTCGGTTTCCGTGGTGAAAACCGTGTAGTTCGAATCGCCGGAGGTGCGTTGATAAACGATCGGAACCCCCGCCAAGGTGAAGGCAAGGGCGTCGTCCGGGAGAGTAAGTGAACAAGCGGTTCCATCCAGTCCGACGTAATCGAAATCGATCGCGTGGTCATGGAACTCACGCTGGCGCAGGAAGGTGGGTTTGAACGAAACCCTGCCGCCTTCGAACACCACCCCGAGTTCGCCCATGCGGGTGAGGACCTCCTCTTTGACCTGTCCGGTCATACCCGGTTGCTGCGCTCCGGCATGTCCCGGAGTGTGCGAATACGGATCTGTAGGGAATGCTCCAAACACGTCGGGAGTATGGTTGAATCCCAGCCCGGCGCGCACGTCGTAGTAGGCATCCACCAAGGCGTCGGCCTGCGGCGATTGGTGGGCTTGGGCGACGAGCAGATTCTCCTGAACCGCGAGTAACAACTTGGCGACCATGTGCCAGTAGACGCAACCGAGTCCTTCGAATCCAAACATGCCGCCGCTGCGACCGGTGAAGGCGCGGTGATTGAACGCCTCTTCGTAGATCTCCCTCACTCGTTTTGCGCAGCCTTTCAGCGAGTCTGCCCACTCGGGGTCTTGGGAAAGTTCAGCAATCACCTTCTCCAAGGCCTCTTCATCCACCAGATCTGGTTGGAAGTGGGCGTCACCGCTGTCGTCACGGACCACGAGTCGATAATCTTGTGTTGCCAGCATCGCTTCAAACAGCGGGCACTCGGACCACGCGGATGCGGGAATTGCATTGCGGTCGAGGAAGCCCGGCAGCTGGCGGTCGGGATAAAGGAGATAGGTATGCAGATCCTCGCGATAGATGTCGCTGTTCCGCATGGCTTTGAGGACTCCGACTACATCGGCCGGGGAAAGTAGGCCTGAACTCAGCGCGGCAACTTGTCCCTCCAGCATAATCGGGAGATGACTGACCTTCAGTGACGAAGGTTTCTCGCCGAACTCCAGGAGGTTGTAGGCGTGGAAGAGTCCATCGGTGCGTTGGTTGGCGCGCAGGCTGTGATCGACGAAAGCGAGCGCGGTATCGAAGATCGAGCGGAGCGTGGCCGGCTCCATCTGAACGGGAGCCTCGAGGCCGGATTGGTAGAGAGCACTGCGATAGTCCGCGCCGGCGGTGGCGAGTTCATCCAGCAACGCCCGTCGCGTTTGATCGTCGTAGTCCGCCTGCTCAAGTTGCGCGCGATGCTGCGTGAGGGTTTGCATCACGGACTCGGCCAGACGCACCACGGTGGCGGAGACCGACACGGGAGCGTCACCGAGCATGGGCCAGATGGAGTTCTGCACAAATGCGAGCATCCGACGCAGGTAGTTGAGCGTCACCACGGACACCCCGTAACCCACGAGCGCGTTGTTCGCGTCGTTCCATTCCGGGCGTTGCGTGTTCATCCAGATGCCGCCACCGGGAATGAAATTGGTCATGCGGACCAGGATCTGAACCAGTAGCTTTTCGGTAAGATTCGCGTGCAGAACCTGACCATCGGGGGAAATCAACAGGCGGCCGTCAGACCCCATTTGGTCGACGCGATCGGCGATGGAGCGGTTGTAGGTGTCGTCGAATGTGATGGTGTTGCGAGGATCTTGTCGCAGGTCATCGTATCCGGAGATACGATACGGAACGTCAGCGTAGCTGAAGCGGGCCGGTCGCAGGGATTCCGCCAGCTGACTCGGGTGCAAGCGGGCCGACCATTCGAGGAGTTTCAGCAGGTAGACGACCTGGTGGTCGCCCCAGTAACCGATTGAGGCCCACGGGTCCTCGGGGTCCGGCTCTTCCCATTCGATCCCGGCTTGGGTGATCCGGTAGGGGTTATAGCCATCGGCCGTGGACGCGTTGAGAAACTTGGCGATGGCAGCTTCCAGGAAATCGGGATAGCTTAGGCACAAGGCCTCCCAGTTTTGGAAGATGTCCCGCCAGTTGCCCTCGTAGGCCAGCAGGGGATCTCCGCGAGAGTCACGCAGACGGATGCTAAAGCGATTCCAGGGCCGGCTCGGGTCGCCGTGGCGCCGGCTGAAGGATAGCGGCAGATAAGACGTGGCGATGCGGGTCAGGTCGGGGTCATCAAGTTCGGCGACCTTGGCCATCAAGTCGGCCCGTTCGATGTGGGTGGGCAGGGCCCCTAGGAAACTGGCGTGCCGCGCGGCGGCGGCGGAACTGTGAATGCCGACATGTGCGGCAAAATCGGCTCCGGGAATGCGATGATCGTTGGTGAACGTGCCGCCGCGCATGACATTGAACATCACGTTGGCGAAGTGGTGAGCAGCGGTCGTCTGGTCAGCGGAGGTTTGGCAACCATCGGCGCCGGCCACGAGTTGCCGGAGGAGATGGGTCGACTCTTGTTGAGCCGCTTGCATCACGCGGGAAGCGTCCGGGTCTTGCGACTGCCGGATGCGGGCGGCGACATCCGCGTGTCCCAGGTTGGTATCGGCGACGACGGTCCACTCGACCGTTTGCTCCGGCAACACATCGCGGGTGGCGGATAGGAAGTAGGAACCGCGAAGTCCTCGGGTATCGGGCTCAGCTTGCAAGGAGTCGCCCCCGCGAAAACGGCGGAGTTGGCGATCGGACACGGCGATGGTGGCATCGGGCAAACCGGCCGACCACACGACGCTGGCGCGCAGGGCTTCCATGGGTTTGGGCAGGTCTACGATCTGAGATTGGAGCGCGTAGACGGCGCAGGTTGAGTTGGGAGCCAGGACGTTGGTTTTATAGGCGTCGACCAAGGTGCTGCTAAGGCTTTGCAGGCGGGACGAAACCCCCGAGGGCAGGACATTGCGCAAGCCGTCGAGAATGCGCACGGTCACGGCATTGCCGCTGAGGCGACGCCGGGAGCAGTGGCGAATAAACCCGTGGGTGTCCGCGGTGGACCAGCTCGTGCAGAATGCCAGACCGAGATCTTCGCGCACCTCCTCAAACCACAAACGGTCGCCTTCGACACTCTTGTAGAGATGGCGCGCCATGTGGGGTAGGTGATCGGTGTTGGGTCCGAAAGGTTGCCACATGACTTCGCCGGACGGGGTGCCGACACCCAGCAACGTGACCGGTCCGATCAAACCCGCGCAGTCATAGATTCGATCCACTGTTTGATAGGGGAACAGGGCGCACTCAGCATCGCGACGACCAGCCGTGAGGGCGCCATTGCTGGCGACAAACATCCACAGGTCGGATGAGCTCACCAGGTTGATGAAGAACGGCGGCATTTGGTGCACGTTGCTGATGCGGTAGCAGCGGGTGCCAAACGCGGTGCAGAGTTCACCCTGCGGTTGAATGGTGTTGGCCGCGACGGCGGCGGGATCGGAAAGCGTGTCAGTGCTCATGTGATTAAAAGTCTATGCCGGTTTCAGCGGCGGCATGCTGCGGGAAGGCGGTGGTTACTCTTTCTTGGCGGCCAATTCGCGGCCCATGCGTTCCACGTCTGCACCGCGGATTGGGTAGAACCAGATCGCCACCACGCCTCCGGTCGCAAAAAGTGCGGGCAGAATAGAGAACATTAAACGGATGCCCTTAACTGCTTCCGGCGACTGCTCGGCATCGGCCACGTAGCCGAAGCTCGCCAGCAACCACCCGGCCATGGCGCTGCCAATCGCGAGCCCGAATTTTTGGGCAAACTGCACGCCGGAAAAAACCAGTCCCGTCGAACGGTGACCGAATTTCCATTCCCCGTAGTCGGCCACATCACCGAACATGGACCAAACCAGAGGGATGGTGGGTCCGGCCAGCAGTGCGCCTAGCACGTTCAGGAAGAACATCAAGCCGAGGGCGTCGGCCGGCACGAAATAGAATAAGGCCATCACCAAGGCGTTCAGGGAGGACAGCGCGATCATGAGCTGGCGTTTGTCGCCCAGTGGTGTGAGCCACTTGGTGCACATGACACCCGTGATGAGAGCGATGGTTCCCGAAGTGAGAAACACCGTGCTCATGTCGAAATTGCCCAGCCAGGGTGAGCCATCATCCCCGGCGTAATACTTGAAGTAAAATAGCGTCACCGCACCGCGCACGGCGACGTTGGCGAGGGTGAAGATGCCCGCAATGAACATTACGATCCAAGGCACGTTGCGCAGGAGTAGTTTGAGCTCTTTGGCTAGATCGGACTTCTGGTCAGCGGGGGGCTGCACCCGTTCCTGGGTCAGCTTGAAGGTCATGATAAAGAGGACCACCGAGATCGCGGCAAAGATTCCCATCGTGATCTTGTAGCCGGCCGCATCATCGTCCTGACCGAAATAAGCCACCAGTGGTCGAGCCGCCGCGACAATCAGCAACTGGCCGCCAAAAGCGCAGGCGAAGCGGTAGGTGGCCACGGAGGTTCGCTCGGCGGAGTTGGGTGTGATCACCCCGAGTAGCGCGGAGTAGGGGATGTTGATGGCCGTGTAGATCAGCATCACCGAAATATAGGTGACATAGGCGTAGACCAGCTGTCCCGATGGATCCGAATCCGGCACGGCGAACAGCAGAAAACCACAGATGCCAAACGGAACCGCCAACCACAGCAAGTAGGGCCGGTATTTTCCCCAGCGCGTGTTGGTCCGATCGGCCAAGGTGCCCATCAGTGGGTCGGTCACTGTGTCCAACATCCGGGCCACCAGAAAGAGCGTGCCAATGGCGGCGGCACCCATCCCCAACACATCCACGTAGTAGAAAAACAGGAATACGTTGACGGTGTGGAAAATGAAATTGGAAGCCGTGTCACCGAGACCGTAGCCAATTTTTTCGCGAACCGAGAGACGACCAGTAGCGTCAGGGACAGAGGGGGAAGACATGGAGGGGAGGGTTTGGAGGGGGTTTGCCGCCGCGAGATGCGAACAACGTGATGACTAGATCAAAAAATTGCATAGAATTGCAATATAATTAAGACCGCAAAAAACGCCCCTCCGGTCGACCCAGAGGAGCGGGAAATACTGTCGGGACACGTGACTACCCAGTCACTTCGCGCGAAAGCCTTTACCAGTGGCGGCCCAGAAAATTCCACCGTAGATGTGGTGCAGAAAGTTGTCGTCTTTGAACGTCGAAGCCATGTGGCCCATCGCCGTGTAGAAGGCGCGGCCTCCGTCGTAGTTGTGAGCCCAGGAGACGGGGCGATGCGTGATACCCTCCTGACTCTGCTTCGAGCCCCAGTTGGCCAGGGGATCGAAGGAGTCGATGTCGAGCTCGAGCAGGTATTCCAATTTATCGGACCGCGGGGCATCAAACTCATACCATTCGTCGGTGAAGATGAAGCGCTTGGCGAAGCGATCCATGCCGGGGAAATTGGGGTTGGTCACTTCCAGGCTGGCGGTTTGCACCGCGGGGTGAATGTGGAACATGTGGCCGACCATTTTGGTATACCAGTCCCATTCGTATTCGGTATCGGCCGCACTGTGGATGCCCACAAAACCCTTGCCCGATTGAACGAAGCGCTCGAGCGCACCCTGTTGTTCATCGTTGAGGATATCACCGGTGGTGAGCAGGAAGATCACGACGTCGTAGTCGGCGAGCCACTTGTCGTTCATGACCCGGTCCATGTCATTGCTCCAAAATATCTCGAAGTCGTGCAACTCGGCCAGCTCTTGGAGGGCGACGACGCCGGCGGCGCCGGAATCGTGATGCCAGCCGTCGGTCTTGCTCACGAGCAAGGCTTTGAATTGGGCGGCATTGACGACGAGACAGCCGAAGAGGCCGAGGCAGAGAAGCGTGAGGCGGAAAAAGCGGTTCATGGTGGGGATAGGTTTGAGGTTCAGGGCGGTGACGCGATGCCGGAGCCGGTATACGTTCGCCGACAAACACGCTGCCCGAAGTTGTATGACCGTGCAAACCTGACTTTCCTCCCCTTGTGCACAAACCCCTCGGTGTCTTTTTTCTGCTCCTCGCCGGCAGTCTTTTGGCTGAACCGACATCCGTGATTCGCTGGAATCAACAGGGCTATGCCCCGGATCAGCCGAAGGAGATTATTGTTATGAGCCAACGCGACCTCGCGGGTGTGGCGTGGTCGGTGGCTGGCGTAGGTAGCGCGTGGCAGAATAACCTGGAGGAATCAGAATTGGGTGCGGGGCCCAACACGCCTTGGGGTTTTAATCATCGCATTGACCTCAGCCAGGAGTTGCAGGAGCCGGGTGACTATACGCTCACCGTCGGAGACCTGGATCCAGTGGTCATCAAAATCCGTGACCGGCCCTATGCGGCGCTGGCGAATCTGCCTC
>CAKZMS010000377.1 GCA_937128785.1 uncultured Opitutaceae bacterium
CCAACCGGGGGTTTCGAAAGCCGTGATTATTTCGGATTCCCTCTGGAAGCGGGATTTCGGGGGCACCCCGGACGTGATCGGTCGCCCGGTAATCGTCAACGGCGAGAGCGGTTCAATCGTCGGCGTGATGCGACCCGGCTTTGAGTTTCCGAACAACGAGCAGGTGTGGATCCCGCTGCATTCCTCCTTCCCCGTGCGGGCGCGGAATGCCCGCAACGTCAACTTCGTCGACACCGTGGGACGACTTGCTCCGGGCGTAAGCTTTGAGCAGGCGGAAGCGGAGATCACCGCCTTCGCCCGCACCTTTGCCGAAACCCACCCGGACACCAATGCGCAGTTCACCTTGGGTTTCCTGCGCCCGGTCATGGACAACTTCACCCCCGGCAACCTGCGCGGCATGCTCTTCACCATGCTGGCCTTCTGCGTGGGGGTGCTGCTGATGGCCTGCGTCAACGTCATGAACATGCAGTTCGCCCGTGCCACCCTGCGCGCCAAGGAACTCGCCATCCGTTCCTCGTTGGGCGCAAGCCGGGGGCGTCTCATTCGCCAAATGCTCACCGAGAGCCTGCTGGTGGCTTCGCTGGGCGCCCTGGTCGGTATCAGTATCGCTTTCTGGTCCACTGATTTCCTCGACCATTACCTGCACAACAACGCCAACCCGATTCCCGGTTGGATGACCTTCGATATCGATCCCGAAGTTCTGCTCGTCGTCGTGGTGGCCACGATGCTCTCCGCGGTGGTCTCGGGACTCATTCCCGCCTGGATGTCCTCCCGCGCCGAAGCGGTCGAAGTGCTCAAGGAAGGTGGTCGCGGGAATACGTCACGCTCGGTGATGTTCGTTACTTGCGCCCTGGTTGTTTTCCAGATCCTCGTCACCTGCATTCTGCTGATCGGTTCGCTGTTGCAGCTACGCAGCATATTTTACCAACAGAACATCGATTACGGCTTCGATACCGAAAGTGTGATCGCTGCCCGCATGGGACTCATGGAAGGCGATTATCCTACGTCGGCTGATCGGAAGCTATTCTATGATCGTCTCCTGCGGGAGATGCGGGCCACGGGCCAGTTTGAACACGTCGCCCTGACCAATCGCTTTCGCATGACCTTCTCCGGTGGCGGTCCCGTCGAGATTGAAGGCAATCAATACCTCGATGACTCCGACCGCACCAACGCACAGTTTGAAACCATCTCAGATCAATATTTCTCCACCCTGGGTTTGCAGATCATCGATGGCCGCGATTTCCGGGAGACCGACAACGATCAACGCGAACCTCTCGCGATCGTGAACACCGTCTTTGCCCGGAAACACTTTGGCGATGAAAGCCCCATTGGGAAGCGCTTCCGCACCATTCAAAGCAACGGCACCAACCCGGGACCATGGCGCAACATCATTGGGGTCGCCCCTTCCCTGCGCATGCAGGGTCCCTTCAACACCGAGCATGATGGCGCGGGCTTCTACGTGCCCTACAACAACGCTGCCTTCGGGCCGGTTCCGGACGAACCCGTCGCCAATCAATTCGGCACGCTGGTGATGCGTCCCCGCGGCGGCCAGAGCCCGGCCACCATGGCCACCACCGTGCAAAACCTCGTCAATCGGGTGGATCCCAATCTGCCCCTGTATTTTGTCGAAACGCCGCGAGCATCGTTCGATGCGTTTACCTCCCAAAACAAAGTCGTGGCGGGGATGTTCTCCTTTTTCGGCATCGTCGCAATCTCCCTCGCGGCCGTGGGACTCTATGGGGTGATGAGTTTTTCGGTCAACCAACGCACCCAGGAGATTGGCGTGCGCATGGCCCTCGGCGCCGATGGCGGCAACATCCTCAAGATGGTCCTGCGACAAGGATTCTGGCAATTGGCCATCGGTCTCGCGCTCGGCATCTCCACCACCATCGGTATCTCGGTCCTCGGCGGCGACGGCCTGCAGGGCAACCTGCCCGGCATCAGCGTCCGGGATCCCGCCACCTACCTGAGCGTGGGCATCCTGCTCCTCGTGGTCGCGCTGATTTCCGTTCTGGTTCCCGCGCGCCGCGCCACCCGGGTCGACCCGATGATCGCCCTTCGCGCCGAATGACATTCCCGCTGAAACCATGTTCGAGACCTTCTTCCAAGACCTAAAGATCGGCTTTCGCATCCTGACCAAGGAAAAGGGCTTCTGCGCCCTCGCGGTCACGGTTCTCGCCCTGGGTATCAGTGGGGTCACTACGCAATTCGCCGTGGTCAACGGCGTTCTCCTGCACGCTTTCGACTTCCCCGGTGCCGACCGTTTGGTGGACGTGCACATCGTCGACCGGGACAACTTTACCCCGGATCAGTTCCGCTCCCAAATGCTCATGGCGGACTACGCCGACATCCGGGAAAACCAGCAGAGCTTTGAATACTTTTCCGGTTACCTGAACGGCTCGACGGTCAACCTCACCTACCGGGGGCAACCCAAGCGGCTCACGGGTGGTTATGTCGCGGAGGACTTCTTTCATGCATTGGGGGTGAATCCCGTCATTGGCCGGAACTTCGTGGCCGCCGACAATCAACCCGGCGTGACCAAGGCCGTGATGCTCAGCGACAGTCTGTGGAACAGCGACTTTGGCGCGGATCCGACTGTCATTGGCGAAGCCGTTATCGTGAACGGGGCCCCGGCCGAAATCATCGGGGTCATGCCCCCCAAGTTCAACTTCCCCGCCAACGAGCAACTTTGGATTCCGCTCTACACGGAGTTTCCCGTGCGTCCCCGCAACGACACCACGCCCAATTTTTGCGCCATCATGGGCAAGCTGAAGCCGGGCGACATTCCCGCCGACGTGCGCGACGCCGCCATCCGCAAGATGGTCGAGGTGTACTTCCCGCCGAACACCGTCATGGTGACCGGCTACGGTTTCGACATGCTGTACGCAGGCCCCCGCGAGGCGGTGCTGCACGCGGTATTCCGCCAGAACTGCGGCTGTACCCACCTGATCGTAGGTCGTGACCACGCCGGCGTGGGCGACTACTACGGCGGTTTCGACGCGCAGACGATCTTCGACGAGGAAGTGCCCGACGACGCCCTGGAGCTGGAAATCTTCAAGGCCGACCACACCGCCTACAGCACCAAGCTGGACCGCGTGATCATGATGAAGGACGCACCGGAAGGCCACACCATGGACGACTTCGTCCTGCTGTCCGGCACCAAGGTGCGCGAGATGCTGGGGCAGGGCATTGCACCGCCGCCCGAGTTCTCCCGCCCTGAAGTCGCGAAAATCCTCTCGGACTACTACCAGTCCCTGGACGCATAACACCCCAAGCCCCGGGTGCCAGCCCGGGGCTTTTTTCCCTTCTTATTGAAACGTTCTGTATCTCACCACTCAGCGCTCCTTGCTGCGAAGAGTTAAGCAAAGGCTTAACTTAATCCCCCTAGTGCATTGAGTTGGAAGGCCGGTTGCCGCTACCGTTTTTCAGGGGAATGACAAGAATGTCGATGGCCCGCTATCTCTATCACTCTGTTTTA
>CAKZMS010000378.1 GCA_937128785.1 uncultured Opitutaceae bacterium
TTTCACACCGGAGGCTTCACAATCGGGGAGGACCGCAGCGATGCCCTCGAGCATCTGTTGGCGCGACTCGGTGAGCGGTTGGCCGGGAACGGCTCCGCAAACGAGCACCACCAGGGGTGCGCCCAGTTGGTGGGCTTCCTCGATCGCGCGGCGGTTGTCGTCGATGGCGGCTTGGCGTTCGGCCGCCGTGGCGCCCGGGAAGAAGCCGCCGCGGCAGGTGGAGACGATACTCAGGCCTTCATCACGGAGCATCTGGCCGGTGGCCGTGATGTCGCGATTGGCGTAGGCGTCGCGCCAGACCGTGATGCCTTTGACGCCGGCGGCAGAGAATTTCTTCGCCGCGGTTTCGATGTCCCACGATTTGGTCGTGATGGTGTGAACGCATAGGCGTTCGAGATCGGTGAGGGGGGCAGCACTCATATTCTAATTTGTTTCTTTTAAAAGCCGACCCGCCTTCGCTCTGCTGGACAGAGCCTCGGCGAGGTTCACCGGAATCAGACGATTCCGGCGAAGAACGTGTAGTAGGGTTGATCCTTGATCTGACGATCGACGTAGAGCGCCAGTTCACGGAGGTGATAGTCGCCCCACATGCAGGCTTCGCCACAGGGGACCTTTTGGCCCTCGGGAATGTTATCCCAACCATTCGGGTGGTGGTAGACGGAGTGGAGCAACAGTCCGTGGTGATCAGGCGCGATGCCGAGATACTTGTCGGACAAGAGCGTCTGGAGGGATGTGAGGCCGGCTTGCGTGTAGCGCTGGCCGTCCTCGGAGTCAGCACCGAGGTATTTGCCGAGACGGAGCAGGCCTTGGGCGCCAATGGCCGCCGCGGAACTGTCGATCGGCTCGTAGTCGTTGAACGGATCGGACTCGCGTCCGCGCCAGTCGCCCATTTGCGAGAGGCCGGGGGCGCCACCATCCCAGTAAGGAATGCCGTCGGTCGGCGTGTTGGCGATGAACCAGTCACAGGTCGCGCGAGCGCCCTTGAGCATGAGCTGCTCCCACTTCTCGCGACCTCCGACGGCGGCGAGATCTTCGTCGCTGAGAGTTTGGAGGAATTCGAGTTCTTCGGCGAAACCCACCATCGCCCAGGCGAGACCACGGGTCCAGGTGCTGAAGCCGGTGTAACCCTGCTGGGAGTTCGGGCAGCGGAAACGGCCGTCGTTCGGGTTGAACACCGACTCGTGTGCGGTGCGGCCCCACTCGTCGTAGATGTCACGACCTTCGCCGTAGAAGACGGAATACTTGGCGGTCGATTCGATGTGCTTGAGAGCGCGTTCGAGCAGGGAAATCGCTTCGTCGTTTTCGCCCATCAATTGGTGCCCGAGCGCGTGGGACGTCATCACGATGCGGCAGGAACGGATGGTATCCACGAACAGCGATTGCGGTCCGTTGAACGAATAGATGTAGCCACCGCCGTCGTGGGTGTTGGCCCAGCGCGAGGCCTGGATGGCGCCGGAGAGTTTGATGGCGAGTTTGCAGAACTCGACGTGATCGGCGGGCAGGCGCCCCTCGTGTTGCAGCCGCAGCCAATTGCCGTAGGTGGAGAGATTATTGAACCCGTGGTCATGCACGCCAATGTGTGACACGTGGGAAGCCATGCGATCGATGGTGAGTTTCTTGGCGGCCTCGGCGTGACGTTCCTCACCGGTTGCATCAAATTGGAGGAAGGCGGAGCCGTAGTGGAATCCTTCGGTCCATTCGGTCCAGCCGCGGGTGGAGTATTTGCCGTCGACGGTAAATACAGGCGATCCTTGAGCGGGGTCGTATTCCTTGAGAATGAGGTCGATTTTCTGGCCGGAAAGCTCCCAGAAACGCGACAGATCACCGGAGAGATCTTGGGGGGTGAGGGTGGTGTTGATGTTCATAAAAAGGAGGGGTCAGTAGCGTTTGTCTTTGCGGAGATGGAGGATGAGAAAGCGGGTGTCTTCCACGGCCTCGTAGGTATGCTCCTGGATGGCGTCGAATTGCACGCTGTCGCCGGTGGAGAGGTCGCACACCTCATGGGGGAGAGAAAGCTTCAGGCGCCCGGAGAGAACCCAGCAGAGTTCCGTTTCGTCGCGGTGAACTTCGGGGCGGGAGACGGCGGCGCCGCCTGGTGCTTCTCCCATCAATGCCGCCATGTTGGCGTAGCGGATTTCGCGAAACTTAAATTTGCCCGAACGATGAGAGCTCTCACTTACCCGATGGGCCAAAGCGGACTCGCTCATGGCGAGCAGGTCGGTGGCACTCAGGCCAAAGGAGCGGGCCAGACGGTAAAGGGTATCGATTCCGGGAGCCTGCTGGTTGCGTTCCAGTTTGGAGATGACCGCTACCGAAACTCCGGAATCACTCGAGAGGCCATCAATGGTAAGTCCCTGCTGCTGGCGCAGGGAACGGAGCACACTGAAATCGTAGGGGGAGTCGGAAGGCATTTTCTAGAACGATAAGAAAAGGCCATAAAATGATAGTATAAGAAAACATCAAGTCGGATCCTGGAAAAAACGAATTTTACCAATTTTCGGTCATTCTATGGAAATCGCCCGCCACCTCATCGATCGGGGCCAGTTCGGGATTCCAGTGTTTCTCCCATTCGAATGAGAGGAAGCCTTGGGGAGGGGCGCTCTGAAGGATTTCCTTCAGTTCGGCCCAAGGAAATTCGCCCGTGCCGGGGCAAACGTAGGTAAACGGCTTCCGTTTGGAGGGACGATCGACGCTGTCCTTGAGGTGGTAGTGGACGGTTCGATCGCGCACGACGTCGTAATAGTCCGACAGTTTTTCACCAAATCGCCACGTGTGGTGGGTATCCCACAAGATATGAAACGAGGGAAGCTGCTCAATGGCGTGGGCCGTCTGGCTCATACTGGCGAAGGCGTCGTGGGTCTCGACGGCCACCTGGCAGCGAATGCGTTCCGTTTCCCGGAGTTTTTCCCATTCGTTCAAAAAAGTAGAAGTCTCGGCAAGGACCTGATCCGTGAGGGGTTCATTGGCACTGCCGCCATCGAAAATCCTCAACCACGGACAGCCCGTGGCGTCAGCATAGCGGGCGAGTTCCCGCAGGTCCGCCAGCTCGTCGGGGGTGCGATTCAATAGCTTGACCGAAGTGCCGAGCATTTGGAATTGAAGACCTCGTTTGGTCAGTTCGGAACTGAAGCTCTCGGCGGCGGGAAGCAGCGACGGCAGGGACGAGGGGGCCAGGACGTTTCCATCCAGGCACCGCAACTCCACCCCATCAAAATTGTGCTGCTGGGCGAAATTCAGCGTTTCTTCCCAGGATAGGTTGGGCGAGCCGAGGGTGCTGAAACTCTTGCGGAAAGGAGAGGAGACTTGGGTCATAAGATTGAGAGGAGGGTATCCAGGAAACCGAAACGGATTACGACCCTCTAAAAGAGGCGTAAATGGGTTCAACCTGCCGACATGTCATAAATATAGGCAATAAAGTTCAATCGAATGCTCACCCATAGGATAGAGGTGTGGATTGATTGAAATTCATTGAGAAAACTCATTGACACATCCCAGATCTAAAGATTCATAATTATTAATAGTTCCACTTAGCCCCAAACTTCGTGGTTCCCAACACCCCTCCCAAGCAAAACACCCACCCCCAATGACTGATTGGAAAACCTCAGTCTCGCGAGCTATCGCGAGCATTTCCCTAGCCGCATTCATCGGCACGGCCAGTGTCTACGGACAAGAGGCCGCCCCCAACCCTGAGCAAGAGGTTGAAGAGGATATCATCATGATGTCCGTTTTCAGCGTCGATGCTTCCCAGGATCAGGGCTACCGCGCTACCAATTCCATTTCAGGCACGTCCCTGAACGTGGCCATCCAGGATCTCCCGATGCCGATCGAGGTTATCACTTCGGAGTTCGTGGAAGATCTTCAAGCCACGGACTTCAAGGAATCACTGGCCTACACGGCGGGTGTTTCGATTGCGGAGTTTGACGAAAGCGGTGGTAACAACTCCACCGGAGCCAATGAAGCATTCTCCGCCGAGCGTTCGCCTTCATCACGCGGCGGGGTCGGAGGTAATTTCTCCAACGCCATCAATATCCGTGGTTACAACGTGCAGTTCCAAAACCGGAGGGGTTGCCGGGGGGGCGGCACGGTATCGGAATACGGGGGTACCCGAGGGGGGGCGCTGGACCCCATCAACTACGAGCGTTTGGAAGTGGTCCGCGGTCCTTCCTCCTTGCTTTA
>CAKZMS010000379.1 GCA_937128785.1 uncultured Opitutaceae bacterium
TGATCATCGCAATTATCTGAGTAGGCCAACATTTCATGACCTATTAAGGTTAGGGGATTTACCCTAAAAGGGAAGTCTAACAATAAATCAAGGAACGCTACTCCACCAATAACCAGTCTAACCCGAAACTCGTGATCTGGGTAATGCTCAACCCACTCTGGGCTCGGATCCCCGCGCAGTGGGCCAACAACACGCGACCCTCCACAAACTCGATCGCCGTGTAGCAATACCAACCAGCCGGGTCATCTTCCAGCGTACGGCTGGGACCCCAGGTCGCGCCATCATCCCGGGAAAGGGCCACCGTCAACGGGGAGCGCCACTGTTTGGCCTCCCCCGTTCGGGTCGAAATATCGTTCCATACCATGACCAGCTCGCTGCGGCCCGGCAGCCGTTCAATGCTGGCCGGCGAACGCGGAGACGGGATCGTGCTGGGCTCCGGATCGGTCCAGGTGTCGCCGCCATCTTCGGACCAACTGAGATACTGGACTCCCGAGTTGGTGCGAGCCCACATCATGATTCGCCCATCCCCCAATTCGATCACGCCCGGCTCCTGCAGCAGCACGCGCGAACCGTCATCGTGAAATCCTTTAAGCGTCGTCGCCGAGCGGCGCCAGGTCCGACCCAGGTCGTCGGAGAGGTAGCACATCAAAATGCCTTCCCAATCCGGCTCCGCATACTCCGGGGTGTTGTGCAACGCCACGGGGCACAGCAACCGGCCGTCTGAAGTCATAACGATTCGATCGTTGTTCAGCACGTAGTAGCCGACCTGGTCGGTAATGATTTCCACCGGCTCGCTCCACGTGCGCGCTTCATCGCGGGAAATCCGCATCACCGGTCGACAGTCTTCCAGCGAATTTTTGCGCATGTAGAACAGGCCGATGTCGCCGGACGGCAGACGCAGCAACGAGACCGACATCACGTTGAATCCGCCTTCGTTGGGTACGACGATCTGGTCTTCTTCCGTCCAGGTCATCCCACCATCGGCGGAGAACCGGGCTGCCAGATGCGCCGTCGCGTGGTCAGAGGAGGTTTCACCCGTGAAGTGCGTATAGACAAACATCACCCGTCCATCGGTGAGTTCGATGAAATCCCCCTCGCTGTTGCGCGGATTATCCGGCCCGGGCGGTAGGAGCACGTTGCGGTGAATCTCCGCCGGCACCGCCGCCGCTAGGACCATGAACCCTACGAATCCCACCCACCGGAAGTGTTTGCATAAGTGCACAATCATCTTACTCCCCAGCCGGACAGACTCGGGGAGTCACGTCAAATCAGCGGTGCCCCCCGCCGACCGAACGATTAAACCAATCGGCATTTGCCCCCCGTCTACCCTCCCCCTTAATTCCCGCCCTACCCTTATGAATACCCCTGATGTTTCCCGTCGTAATTTTCTGAAAAATTCATCCGGTCTGGCCGCCGGGTTGATGGCCGCCGGTTCCAGTCTCGCGGCCATGCCGGCTCGCCCCGAGGGGGCCCAATATCGCGGTGACTACGCTGCGCCAAAAATCGATACCGTCCGCGTGGCGATGATCGGCGTCGGCGCGCGCGGCAGCGGACACACCCGCCGCCTCGCCAACATCGAAGGCACCGAAATCGTTGCCATCTCCGACCTCTACGAGGATTACGTGCAACGCGCCAAAGGCTACTGCGATGAGGTCGGTAAAGGTGAGCGCCACACCAACGTGAAGCTCTACCACGGCGAAGCGCATCTATGGAAAAAGATGCTCCGCGAGGTCCGTCCCGATATGGTGATCATCGCCACCCCCTGGAAGGATCACGCGCCCATGGCCATCGAAGCCATGGAGCAAGGGGCCCACGCCTTCGTGGAAGTGCCTCTCGGCCTGACCAATCAAGAACTCTGGGACATCGTCGACACCTCGGAAAAAACCGGGAAGCACTGCATGATGATGGAGAATGTGAACTACGGTCGCACGGAACTCCTTTATCTCAATCTTTGCCGCAAGGGCATGATCGGTGACCTCCTCCACGCCGAAGCCGCCTACATCCACGAACTGCGTTTCCAGATGGAGGAGCAGGACCGTGGCACCGGCTCCTGGCGCACACCCCACTACGCCCATCGCAACGGCAATCTCTACCCGACCCACGGCCTCGGTCCCGTCGCCCAATACATGAACCTTGGCCGCGGCGACGACAACTTCGGCACCCTCGTGTCCTATTCGTCCCCCGCCATGGGTCGTGCCTTGTATGCGGAGAAGAACTACGCTGCTGACCACAAGTGGAATCAGCTCGATTACCGCGGCGGTGACATCAACACCTCCATCATCAAGACGACCATGGGTCGCACCGTCATGGTGCAGTGGGATGAGACCAGCCCGCGGCCCTACGACCGGCTTAACCTCATCCAAGGCACCAAGGGCGCCATGGCCAGTTTCCCCACCCGCATCGCGCTCGAAGGCGGCGTGCCGGGGATCACGGAGAATCATCACAAGTGGGCCCAAGGCGACGCGCTGGAAGCGTTCATGGCCGAACACGACCACCCGCTCTACAAACGCATGGGCGAACTCGCCACCCGCATGGGCGGACACGGCGGCATGGATTTCCTGATGGCCTACCGCATGGTCGACTGCCTGCGAAACGGCGAACCACTCGATCAAAACGTCTACGAGGGTGCCTTCTGGAGTGCGGTCAGCGAGCTGAGTGAAACCTCCGTCGCCCAAGGCGGCGCGCCCCAAGCCTTCCCCGACTTCACCCGCGGCAACTGGAAAACCACCCAGCCCCTCGGCATCGTTTCATAATCATCCGCAACCCGTCGGGCATAAAGCCCGACCCACCTGAGAGGCAGCGGTCTGCCATGGATTCGCAGCCCTCGGGGTCATGTTGTAAAATTGTTTATGGAGTCCTCCGAAGCCTTGGCGAAAGGGGACGAAATTAACAATTTACAACGTGACCCTGCCTCAAACCACCAAACCCTTTACGCCACCTACGCATCTGTGTCGTGAATCTCGCCGAAGTCCCGCAGCGCGGGCCGCAGGCGGATCCAACCTGACCCGTTAACCTCATCCGCACGCACCCAACCCCCGCCCCATGTCCCCCGCCCTGCGCAGCCCCTCCGCCCTCGTCGTCGCGCTGACCTGCATCGCGTCGATCACCGCCCAAATCCCCTCCGCCAAAACCCGCCCCAACATCGTTCTCATTCTCGTCGATGACCTGGGCTATGGTGACCTCTCCAGCTACGGCGCTACCGACCTGCAATCACCCGCCATCGACCGACTCGCCGAACGCGGCATGCGGTTCACCCACTTCTACGCCAACTCCAACGTGTGCTCGCCAACGCGGGCTGCGCTGCTGTCTGGTCGCTATCCCGAACGCGTCGGCGTCCCCGGGGTGATTCGCACGCACGAAACCAACAGTTGGGGCGACCTCGCCGATGAAGCCGGTCTCCTTCCCGAGTATCTGCGCCGTCGCGGCTATCACACCGCCATGATCGGCAAATGGCATCTGGGCCTCACCACCCCCGATCGACCCGTCGACCGCGGGTTCGATTATTTCAAAGGCTTCCTCGGCGACATGATGGACGACTACTACCATCACCGCCGCCACGGCATCAACTACCTGCGGGAAAACGAACAGGTCATCTCCCCGGAGGGCCACGCCACCGACCTGTTTTCGGCCTGGGCGAGTGACTACATCGGCAGTCGCACGAAATCCGATGCCCCCTTCTTCCTCTACCTCGCTTACAACGCGCCGCACACGCCCATCCAACCTCCGGAGGATTGGGTCGAGCGCGTAAAAGCTCGCGAACCCGGCATGTCCGAAAAACGCGCTCGCCTCGTCGCCCTCATCGAGCACATGGATGCCGGGATCGGTCGCGTGGTGGATGCATTGGAGCAACACGGCTACGCCGATGATACGTTGGTCATCTTCTCCAGCGACAACGGAGGACAACTCTCCGTCGGGGCCAACAACGGTCCCCTCCGCGACGGCAAAGGCACCATGTATGAGGGCGGCCTCCGCGTGCCCACCATCGCCGTCTGGCCCGATGTCATCGCGGCCGGTGTCACCTCCACTGCGCAAGGCATCAGCATGGACCTGCATCCCACTTTACTCGCCGCCGCCGGCATCACGCCGACCCATGAACTCGATGGCATCAGCCTGCTCCCCGGTCTGCTCGGTGAACCTCAACCGGGCACCGAACGTGACTTGTTTTTCATCCGCCGCGAGGGCCGGCTTACCTTCAACGGCCAAGCCGTTGAGGCGATCCGTCGCGGTCCTTGGAAGCTCCTGCAGAACACCGCCTTCTCGCCCCTCGAGCTCTACAACCTGGACGACGACCCCTTGGAAACCACCGACCTATCCGATTCGGAACCCGAGGTTTTCCAAGAGTTGGCAGAAGCCCTGCGGGAACACACCCGCCAAGCCGGCAAGGTGCCCTGGACCAAACGCTGATAATTCGTAGCGCCGTGCTTCAGCCGGCACTACGGCGAAACCGCATCAAATTTCATACCCGCAAGCCCCGGGGTCATGTCGTTAAAACGTAAACACAGATTCGCGCAGCGAGCCGAAGTTACGTTTTCCGACGTGACCCCTTGAACCGCCCTAACTTTGCGACCACTTTGACCGCACATGAAAGCCATCCAGTTTCAACCCGGCCTCGGTCTCGACGATCCCAACGTCGCTCTCGAAGTAGAACTTCCCACCCCGACCCCTACCGGACACGACATCCTCGTGCGCATCGAGGCCGTCGGCATGAACCCCGTCGACACCAAGGTGCGACCGGCCGCCGACGCCGAGCCCAAAACCCTCGGTTTTGATGCCGCGGGGGTCGTTGAGGCCATTGGCGAAAACGTCACCCACTTCAAGGTCGGCGATCCCGTCTACTACGCCGGCGATATTTCTCGCCCCGGATCCAACGCCGACTTCCAACTGGTCGACGAACGCATCGCGGCCGTCCGCCCGACTTCGATTGATGCGGTCACCGCGGCCGCCCTGCCCCTGACCAGCCTGACGGCTTGGGAATGCCTGTTCGATCGGCTCGGTATCGATCCCGACGCCGACAACTCCGGTCAGTCCCTCCTCATCATCGGTGGCGCCGGGGGCGTGGGTTCACTCGGCATCCAACTCGCCAAACTCGCCGGCCTCACCGTCATCGCCACCGCCTCCCGCCCGGAGAGCTCCGCTTGGTGCCGGGAACTCGGCGCCGACCACGTCGTCAATCATCACGAACCCATCGCTCCCCAGCTACAGGAAGCCGGTTTCCCGCAGGTCGACTACATCGCCAACTTCAACAACACAGAGGCCTATTGGGACGTGATGGGTGAAGTCATCGCTCCGCAGGGTCACATCGTTTTGATCGTCGAACAGCAGGGCACGCTC
>CAKZMS010000380.1 GCA_937128785.1 uncultured Opitutaceae bacterium
GCTGTCTGCTGACGGGCGGCATGCTCGGGTTTGCCTTCATGAGCAAACAATCGGCCCTGTTGGACCTGGCCCCCGCCTTGGTTGCCTTGATCTCCATGGTGGTGGATCGCCAGCTAACCCCGATTGCCAGCCTGCAACGAGGGGGCGTTCTGATCGGCGGCTTCTTGATCGCCAGCCTGCTGTGGTGTGGACCCCTCATTCTCGCCGGAGCGGGGCCGGATCTCCTCTATTACGCCTGGACCTACAACGTCGATATCTACGGTGCTGAATTCACTTTTGCGGAGAAGGTTTGGTCCGGACTTCCGCTCTTCGGTAAAATTGGCGTCGTCTACCCCGTGCTGCTGGTGACCGGACTGATCAGCGGAGCCTGGCTGCTCGCGCGGTCGCTGCAGTTCAACCCCCGCGAGGTGGCTCGCCAACGTCGACCCGGCGAAATCTACCTTCTCACCTGGTGCATCACTTCACTCGGCGCAGCCATGGCCGGTGGTCGGGGATTTGATCACTATTTTATTCCGTGTCTCGCCCCGTTCGCCTGGGTAGCGGCCATGGGGCCAGCCGTGTGGTTTCGTCAAACCGTGGAGCAGCCCTCGCTGACAATTCTCGTCCGGGGTCTGCTTATCGCATTCGTTGGAGCCGTGCTCTACTCGGTCACTTTGGCGCCCTTGGCGGCTCGCAAAGCGCCCCATCCTCCAGCCGACCCGGCGTTGCGGGTGTCGGCGTGGATCAAGGATCAGTCCGCGGCCGAAGACCAGATATTCGTGTGGGGATTCAACCCCGACATCTACTTCTACACCGACCGTCGCCCCGCATCCCGCTTCGTCTACTGCACCTTCCAAACGGGCCTGATTCCCTGGACCAACATCGCCCCGGAAATCGATACCAACTATGCCCGAGTCGAGGGATCAATGGACGCGCTTCTGGAAGACCTCGAACAACATACCCCGCGTTACATCGTGGACAGTTCGGCCGGGCCTCATCGGCACTTTGGCAAATATCCCCTCAACCGTTTTCCCGTCCTGGAAGACTGGATAAATCGTCACTATGCTGAGATCGAAGGAGCCAGATGGGGCCGACAAGGGTTCCGTTTGTTTGCGAGATCCGACTTGGCCGTGCCGACCACCAGTCCCATCCCACCGGAACTCATCCCGCATCAGGCGTCGATCTTCGGTAGCGATCGTTTGGCACCGGGCTGGAACTTCATCGACGTGGCCGCCAGCGCTCCCGCGGGAAGCTCGGTCACAGGGCTGGCGCTCAAGTGCAATGACGTTCTCGTCGCGGCGGTCGAGCTTCCCGGCTCCGAGCAGACCTCCCTTCGCGCCGCCTTCGAAATGAAAGACGATCAAGACGCCGGTCGGATGCAGGCCCTGGTTCAATTCGATCACGGTGAGTGGTTTCATCGGGAGGAAGTGGTCCTGCCGGTGGTAACCGCGATCATCAGCGACGAAGATCGGGAGGCCTACTCGATGCCGCTCGTCACCCAACGAATCGAGGCCGACGGGATCCGAGCGGCCTTTGGCGCGCGGGCCGAAATCAACCGGGGCGTGACCACCTTCGCCATGCATGCCCCGGCCGTCCTGACCTATCGCCTCCCCCCCGATGCCCGGTTTTTACGCGGCAAGTTTGGATTACCGGAAGGAGCCTATTCGGAGGACAACCCCTCGCCGTCCGATGGCGCTGAATTTATCGTGCGGGTGAAGCATCGCGATGGATCCGAAACGGAGATCTTTCACCAGACCATAAATCCTCAAACCGAGGCTTTGGATCGAGGCGAACACCACTTGGGCGTGAAGCTTCCTGCTTTCGCCGAAGGTGACGTTTTGGAACTCGAAATTACCGCCGGGCCAAGCGGAGACGCTGCCAGTGACTGGACCTTCTGGAGTGAATTGAAACTGGAAACTTCCCTCTAGACGCGCCACCGGCGTTGCTTTCCAATCACCGCTCATGTCGGCACCGGCTTCTTCACCATCTCCAAAAATCAGGCTCAGCGAATGGCTGTTGGGGCTGTTGCTGGCGGCCTTGGTGTTTACCTTACCCCAAAAACCACTGCTCGAGCTGGATTCGTCATGGCGCCAGGCATTGGCGTATTTCCTCCACCAGGGATACCCTTTCGGCGAATCGATTGTTTTTACCTACGGCCCGCTGGGCTTCCTGATGGGCAACACCTATTCCGGACTTTTCTGGGAGGGTTACATTATTTGGCAGGTCGCGTTTTCAATCATTGCGGCAACCATCATCGTCTACCTGGCCCGGCCGCTGGAGGGGGTGTCACGCTTCTGCTATTTCACTTTTTTCGCCCTGTGGGGAGTCGGCTACCCCGACGCGTTGCACATGATCATCATCGCGTTCTGCGGCTGGATCATGATTCAGCGACTCGCCACGGAACGGTCGACTCTACCCATTCCCATCGGTTTCCTGCTGGCCCTGCTCGCGGTCATCAAATTCACCAACCTGCTCTTCGCCGGGTTTGTGGTGCTGGTCGCCACCGCTTACGCGCTTTCGGTCCGTCAACGGACTACGGGCATCAAACTCATTGCGGCTTTCTCCGGCGGATTCCTGTTGGTCTGGATGGCCTGCGGACAGTCGCCATGGCAATGGCTGGCCTACGCCTTGAACTCGCTGGAAATCAGCTCCGGCTACCAGGCGGTAATGGGCCTCCCTACCCCCGAAAAGCAGCTGGGTACCGCTCTGCTCATTTTTGCCGGGCTCGCCGGTTATGTGGGATGGCATCTGGTGACCCAGACGGATCGAATCCGGGCGGCGGCCCCTCTGTTGATTCTGGCCGCATTCCTGTTCCTGAACTGGAAGCACGGTTTCGTGCGAGCCGATGGCCACATGCTCGGCTTTTTCTACTGTGTTCTGGTCCCGGCGGTGGCGTTCCCGGCGATGCTGGGTGAAGCGCCTCGTCAGCAGTGGATTGCCCGGACCCTGCTCATAGCGGTCGGTGTTTTGGCCCTGGCGGGTATGCGCAATACCTTCACGTCCACGCTCGATTACGCCCCCAACATCACCAACGAAAAATTGCAGCGTAACATTCAGGCCGGCCTGAACTGGACCGAGGCCCGGCAGGAAATCGAACATGCCGTGGCGGTCTGGCGACACGAAGCCCACCTCCCCAAAGCGCAACAGCTCATCGGTGACTCTCCGGTCGATGTGCTCGGATTCGAGCAGGCGATCGCGCTGTTTAACGACTTCAACTACACCCCTCGCCCGGTGTTCCAGAGTTACTCCGCCTATACGCCCAAGCTGGCTGAGATGAACCGCGAATTCATTACCTCACCGGCTGCTCCCGAGTTTCTCCTGTTGAAACTTCAAACCATCGATGAGCGGCCATTGCTGGCCGACGATGCCCACCTGATGGCTTTGTTTCCGCATCTCTATGAGTTCAAACTCGTGGAAAAAGATTTCTATGTGTTCCAGCGTCGAGAAGAGGCGCCTGCGCCGGAGGACTTGGCCCCCCGCCTGGTCCGCACCACGCCGGCAGCTATCGGAGAGGAAATTTCGGTATCCGAATTCGCCCATGAGCACCTGTGGCTGACGGTTGATCTCCCCCTGAGTCTGACGGGACGCCTCATCAAGTTCCTCTACAAACCGGCTTTGGTCTATCTGATCGTGACGGATCAAGACGGCAAAGAGATCCGCTACCGGATTGCCCGGCCCATTGGATTGACTGGATTTCAAATCAATCCGCTGGTGACCGATTTCGAGACTTACCTGGAGGCTCACGGCGGAGAGTCCGCCCGCCGGATTGATTCACTCCGCATCGAAGGAGCGGAGGAGGACCGCTACCTTTTTGCTGATCAGGCGGCCCTCTCCCTCTCGCTCCTTAAACCAACGAATTTAAAACAGGAATTCGCGCGCCAATTGGATCGGCAGAATTTTGCCAGTTTCTCCCACTTGCCCGACGACTTCTACGCCAAGACCCCCGTATCCACCCAGCCCATTGATGGGCAGGAGGCGGTCATCGTCCATGCCCCCAGTTTGATGTCCTTTCGACTCACGGAACCCGTCT
>CAKZMS010000381.1 GCA_937128785.1 uncultured Opitutaceae bacterium
GAGGCGAGTGTCGCCAAGGTAGCATGTCCGGGTCGCAGCAGACCTGCCGCAGTCGCGTCAGCAGGGCGAGGAAGCCAAAGGATTTTTCGCGGATCGCCGCGCCCACGTCGTCGCCAAGGCGTTGCAGGCCTTCGGAGCAGATGCGGGCATACTCGGCCCGCTGCACCTCCGTCATCGGACAGTGCAGGTCCATCTCCACTTTCTGCGGGAGTTCCGTGGCCACTTCGGCCTTGGTGCGTCGCAGGATGAACGGAGCCAACTGCGCCCGCAGGCGGGCCATGGTGCCCGCCCGGTCGGCGTTGAGCTGCGTTTCGAAACTTTGACGCGAGCCCAGTAGGCTCGGCAGCAGGAAGCGGAAGATCGACCACAGATCGAGCTGGCGATTTTCCAGCGGCGTGCCCGTCAGCACGATGCGATGCTGGGACCGCACGGCGTAGGTCGTCTGGGTGACCTTGGCATCCGGGTTCTTAATGAACTGCCCCTCGTCCAGCACTGTGTAGCCAAATTCCGCCTTGGGCAGCAGCTTGCGGTGCTTGCGCAGTTGGGTGTAACTCGCGAGCCAGATCACGGGATCCGTGCGCTCCACAAAATCGTTCCCCGTTTTGAGCACATCCGTTTCCAAGTGCGGAAAGAAACGCTCAATCTCTTCCCGCCACACCGGCACGACAGACGCCGGGCATACGATTAGATTGGGTTTCCCGTCCACCGGGCGCGAAGCCAGCAGGGAGATAACTTGGAGGGTTTTGCCCAGCCCCATCTCATCGGCCAACAAACCGTGGCAACCCACGTCGGCCAGATGGTGCATCCACTCGACGCCTCGACGCTGATAGGGTCGCAGCAGCTCCGGCAAGGGCACCTCAAGGGTCATGGGCTTCACCACATCGTCGCGCCACTTCTGCAGTTCGGGGGAAACGGTGAGCTTGAAGCGATCGTCGTGGAAAAGCGAAAAAACGAGATACGGAGAAAGCTCCGACTCGCCGTGCGTTTCCTCCACGTTTTGTCGCCAGGATTCGATCGCGCGAATCTGGTCGGCCGGCAGTTCCACGATACCGACGCTGGGCAGGATCGTGGGAGACTTGCCGCGTTTGAGCAACGAACGCACCTCTTTGTCGGTCAGGAGCTGTTCCCCGGCCTTGAAGATCCAGCGCAGATCGAGGGCGCCGCCTTCGCGGCCGTTGCCATCGCCGCCCTCGGACGGGGCTTTGCGCCCGGCGACTGCCTCGACGTGGATCTTTTTGGCATCCTTGACGAGGTTGGAAACATTGTTGTCCAGCTCGATGGTGAACAACCGCCGCCAGGCCGTCAGCGTTCCCTTCAGAAAGGTCGGGATTTCGGCCACATTGGAGAGCAGGTAAACGCCCGATTTGTTGCTGAACTGGAAGTGGGCCTTCCGCGCGTAGGCGGCCAGTCCGATCAATTTCGCGCGCTCGCTCGACGTCACGTGGCCGTTGCCATCGGCATGGGCCGCTTCACCCAGGGCAAGCTCCCGCTTCTTGCCGCGCCCCTGCCAAAACGCGCGAAAACTCAGGCCCGTTACGCGGGTTTTGAAAACCAGCACCAATTTGCGCGAAGCGCCGCGGGCCGACAGCGGTGTCGGCCGACGATTCATGCGACTCTTGAGGTCGAGGGGCGGATTGGAACCATTGGTCCCGTTCGCGGGTTTGGGGCTTTCGGCTTCCGGCGTCGGTCGATCGGCCGGCAAGGGCGAGATCTCGTCGGCGACCAATTCCTCAATCTCGTGTAGACCGGCCACCGCCAGGGAGCGGGCCACATCCTGATCGGTGGAGGAGGAGCGCACGGAGAGCTCGTCCTTATCCCACTCAATTACCGCGTATTCGTCCTTTTTCTCGACCCGATGGTGAACAATCGCATCGGCATCGGTCAGTTCGAGCTCCCGCACATCGCCGTCGCGGTAGAGACGATGTCCTTGCTCAAGCTGGGACGCGGAAAAGTGGGATTCCCACTCATCCGAGAGTTTATCGAACCAGAATTCGAGTGATTTAGGGGTGTAGACGCGCTTGGGGCCGTGCGATTGCATCCAGTAAAAAAAGCGGAACGTAGAGGACCGCCGAGTCCGGGCAACGCAAATCGCCGCCCATCATCCTAAGCACCCTATCCAGCAAATAGTTAGCCGAACAGATTTCGACTCAACTTGGCTGGCGATCCTGATAATGACGGTGCCGGCCATGGCCCCGACGCTTCTCCCAAACCCGCTCATAATCGCGTTCGCCGAGCCAATCGTCGATCAAGCTGCCATCCGGCATCTTGTCCTCCCCCCCTTTGTTGTGGATCTCCATGAAGAGCTCACGCGGCCGATGGCGTTTCAGCAACCCATCCATCCCCGCCAGAACTTCGCCTTCGGCGCCTTCGACATCGATTTTCACCACCGTCGGCAGCGCGTCCTCCGCCCGACAGAACGAATCCATCGTGGTCAACTGCACCTGGATTGCGCCGGTGGAACCGCGTTCGGACACCAGCGAGTGGCGCCCTTCCCCGGCCTTTCCACGCACGAAGAGCTCCGCCGTGCCCTCTTCCTTCGAAAGGGCGACGTCATGGGCGCGGACACGGTTTTCGAGACCATTGGCCGCGATGTTACGCCGCATGTGGTCGAGGTTTCGGGGTTCGGGCTCGAATCCATGGACCACGCCGTCCCGGAAACTGGGCTGATGCGCAACAATCAAACTCACCAAACCGATATTGGCACCGACATCAAAAAATACATCCCCTTCCCGTAGATTGGAAAGAATGCGCTCCAAGAAAAACCCTTCGTAAGAAACCTCGGCCGCCCGCTTCATTTCCCGCGACGTCGTCACCACCAAGGTCACCGGCTGGCCAAACATCGGGACCGTCATCTGGTAGTCCTTGCCCTGCAGGCGGTGCATCCAGAACGCAAAGCGATGCCGCCAACGTTCGGCGGCAGTCAAGTCTTGGGCGGAAGATGCGGATTCGGTCATGGTGAGGCGTTGGGTTGAAAGACTGGCAGCACGTCAGCTGTCCGGGGAAGGAGGAGGATCTTGGGCTTGTCGGATGGCAGACCGCATCTGTGTGATCATCGCGGGGCCATGATAACGGCCCTTTTCGACGTGCTTGATCCGATAAACTCCCGGCACATCGAGCGCAGTCCCGGAGGTTCCGAGCAACCATCGGAAGGCGCGGTCCTCGTAAGTCTTCCGCCAGTGTTCGGTCGTGGTCTGATAACAACGGATCGATCCACAGTAACCGAACCGGCGCGCCAGATCACCCCGCATGATCTGGAGCGGCCCGGTAGCCTTGGTGCAAAGCTGGGTTTCAAACCGACGGGAATCGATTTCCACCACCTGCGGTGATTGGGCCGCAGCCAGCAGCATGTCGTCGCTGGGCTTCAGCATCGGGGTGCAGCGCTCTTCCCGGGGGAAAACCAAGGCGTCGGACTTACCCGCCAACTCATCGGCCAAGCCGTCCAGACACCCTTGGTGAAACAAAAGGTCGCAATCCGAAAACCAAACCCAATCAGCGGAGGATGCTCGAGCCGCGCGATTCCGTCCAATCGCCCGGCGCATCAATTCCTCCCGCTGCAGCGGGACCCATTGCCAGGTCACATTGGGTACCACCTTGGCTTTGAAAAACGCCAGCAGTGCGACCGTGGCCGCGTCCTCTTCGCAAAAACATACGGTCATGGTCACCCGACATTTTTGCGGCGGCATCAACACGAGGGAACTGAGCTGGTAGGCCAGCAGGTGGGAATAATTCCAACAGTGACTGACGACCTCGATATGAAGGGGGGAGTTAAATTCGGGGACCTGCGCGATGGCCGGCTTCATCTCCGGCTCCCACCAGCTGCCCGGCAGCCGTAAGCCGGGCGCCAACCGGTAAAACCACAAAGCGGTCGGGGTATGCCAAGTCGGCGAATATGTCGGTGGTTGTGAATTATCCATCCCTTGAGACGCAGGCCCAGCAAGGAGCGCATCGACTTGGGCTGCAAGCTCCGGTGATCGGGTGAAATCCCAACTTCATTTCCCGAGGTGCCGGTGAATTTCGTCGAGGGTCATCTTCAGCCCCCCGCGGTTCGCTTCATGCCACTCGCGCCCCAGCCGGGCCCGTCG
>CAKZMS010000382.1 GCA_937128785.1 uncultured Opitutaceae bacterium
ACCATCGCGGTGCTGGCCGACCGCGGCATCACGCCGCCCGTGTGGCGGAGCGGCAATGCGCCCGGCGGCGACGAAGCCAACAACCGGTTCATCCACAAATTCCGGCATCGGGTGAAGGCGTTGTAGGTCCGCTTCACTGCTATTTTTTACAGGAGGTAGCAGAGAGAAGCAGAGCTGAGCGGATGGTGTGCGAGTCAGTGGTGTGGGTGGGCGATGGGTGTTTGACGTTCGGGTGCCGAAAAGGGGTCACGTCGTGAAACGTGACTACTCCCGCGGAGCGGGATTCGTTTACGTTTTCACGACATGACCCTCTGGGCTGCGGAGAACCGGTGCGATTGGCAGCGTGGTTCACAACCCGATTCTTAACTACCGGAAGGTTGCTTCCCTGAGCTTTGACTGCCAAATTTCCTCTAATGAATGCCACCCTTGCTTCGGAGATCCAGCGCCTGACGCCTTCTGAGAAGTTTCAGTTGGTGCAGGAACTTTGGGACGATATCGCTGCCAGCAAGGAAGAGCTTCCGATCCCTCAGTGGCATAAGGACGAATTGAACCGTAGGCTGGACGACGAGGCCTCAGATGAGGGGCGGGTCTGGAAAACGGTGCGGGATGATATCCTTAGCCGCTAGTGAGTTAGCTCGATGCAGATCCGAGTCACCTCTGCGGCCCAGCGTGATTTGGCTGAAGCCTACGATTGGTATGAAGACAGATCGGCGGGATTGGGACGGACTCTGATCGAGTCGGTCGATTCAGTATTCCAGTTCATTAGCAAGCATCCTGCTGTGCCGAGAATCGTTCTGCGTGATCTGCGTTGCGTGCATACCAAACGGTTTCCCTACGCGGTTTATTACCAAATCTGTGATGATGACGTGGCTCGGATTGTTGCCGTTTTTCATACCGCTCGAGATCGACTCACACTCACCAAACGTGCCTGAGGTGGCGGAGATGAAATTAAGTGCTGCTTGACGTTCGGGTGTGGTTCCGCCGTCGCTGAAGCTATGGCGGACTCGCGCACAACGCGTTGAGCCGAGAAAGGGGTCACGTCATAAAACGTAACTACGCTCCGCTTCGTTTACGTTTTAACGACATGACCCCGTGGGCTGCGTGGGGCCCTCCGCTGAGCACTCCTGTGAGGAAGATCCCGAGCTGACGGCGTGTGACGATGCGTCAGCGAATCGCAGCTTCGGTTTGGGCGTCGAAGAGGTGGAGCTTGGCCGGATCGAAATGGAGGTGGATATCGGCGCCGGGTGGGTGCTTCGCAGTGGGAGCTACTCGGGCGATGAATTGGGTGGGGCCGGTGGTCAGGTAGTAGTAGGTTTCGGCGCCCATGGGTTCGGCGATTTCCAGTTTCACCGTGGCGCCCGCTCCACTCACCGCGGCGGTGGTTTCACTGAGGTCTTCCGGTCGGATACCCAGCACGATGGACTGACCGACTCGAGACTCCGCGAGTTGGGCCAACGGGGCGGGCAGGGTGATCCGCACGGGTGGGCCAGCCGGGTTGTCTTCGACAAACCAGAGGGCCTCGTCTTCTCGCAGCACCGTGCCACGGAAGATGTTCATCGGCGGGGAACCGATGAAGCTGGCGACGTATAGATGGGCGGGTTCGTTGTAGAGCGTGAGGGGCTCGTCGACCTGCATGATCTCTCCGTCTTTCATCACGCAGATGCGGTTACCCATGGTCATGGCCTCGACCTGATCGTGAGTCACATAAATCATAGTGGCGTCCAGCCGATTGTGGAGGCGGGAGATTTCGGTGCGGGTCGCGACCCGCATCTTGGCGTCGAGGTTGGAGAGAGGTTCGTCGAAAAGAAACACCTTGGGCTGGCGGACGATGGCGCGACCCACGGCGACCCGCTGACGCTGGCCGCCCGAAAGGGCCTTGGGTTTGCGGTCAAGCAGCTCGGTCAGCCCGAGCATATCGGCCGCCTTTTCGACCCGACGGCTAATTTCTTCCCTGGCAAATTTTCGGAGTTTCAGCCCAAACGCCATGTTCTCAAACACCGTCATGTGCGGGTAGAGCGCGTAGTTCTGGAACACCATCGCGATATCGCGGTCTTTCGGGGGAACGTCGTTCACGATCTCATCACCGATGGAGATGCTCCCGGCCGTAATGTCCTCCAGTCCGGCAATCATGCGCAGGGTGGTCGACTTGCCGCAGCCGGAGGGACCCACCAGCACCATGAACTCCCGATCGTTGATCTCGAGATCGATTCCCTTGACCGCGGGAAAGGCTGGGTTCTTGCCCGAAGGGGGATAGGTTTTAACGAGATTCTTGAGAACGACGCGGGCCATCTGCGCAGCACTTTGAGGGGCCAGCCCGGCGAAGGCCACTCCGCGGCTGATCTTTTTTACAGGAGGGAGCAGAGGCTAACGGAGCCGTTAGCGGCAGCGCCGACTTGGTTGCTGAAGCCACCGAGGGTTCGTATCCAGCAACCGCTGCATCGCTCGGCTGGAAGCCTCTGTGATCTCAGTGTAGGCACATCAGGCTGACGGCTATTACATACTCAGAGACCGGACACGGAAATGACTTCTGCCAGTTTGGGGTTCAGGCTGACGCGAGGGGTCAGTCCGCTCGTGGTGGTCAGGTCGCTGATCTCCACAGTTTCCGTTGGGCGGTAGGGGTGAGGGAGCGTGGGGTCGATCGCGCCGCTGGCGGCGTCGAAGAGGGTGATGTTCGAGGTGCCTTCGCGCTCGGGTCCGTCGTCGATGGTCAGGCCGTCAATGGTGATCGTGGTGGGCATCGTGCTCTCGTAGCCGAAGTCGTGAGTGCCGTCGTTCTGAACGCCGAAAATCGACAAGACCCCTCCCTCCGTGTTGGTGGGCACCCAATGGCTGTTTCTTATCACCACGTCGCCGTTCCAGGTGGCGCCGTAGTCGCCGCGGAATTTGACCAGATGCTGGCTGTGGATGGTGGAATTTTCGACGATCAGATCTCCCTTGCCGATGGCATTTATGCCCATGTGGCCCATCTCCGAGTTTCGGATGATGTAATATCCGGAAACCCCCATGTGCACGTCCATGCGGGATAGGCGGCAGTCCTCCACCAGCACATTTTTCATGAAGTTGGAGCCGACCACCCCCCACAGGCTGCGGTCGTGGATGTCGCCCATGCGACAACCCTTCATGGTGAAGTTCACCACCAGGCCAAAGTTATAGCCGTAGGTGCCCATCGGCACCGGCAGGCCCGCCGCCCCGATCGTCTTGTAGACCTTGTGCGGATTGATCCGGCAATCGCGCAGTTCAATGTTCGCGGCCCGCTGGGCCGACAGGAATCCCCGGTAGGGGTGTCCGAAGTCGGTATGTCCCACCGGCTGATAGGAGAGTCCCTCCACCCGCGTGTTGGACCGGTTGATCTCGATGTTGCGCATCCAGTAATTGTAGCCCTCGGGCTGGATCATCCGGTTGGCGATATTGATGAAGAAGCCACCACTGAGCACCAGCGTGGAGGGATCGATGGGTCGGGCTTCCACCGTGGTGACGGTGTCGTAGTCCCACTCGATGGCGCCCTCGACGGTACCGTCGGTCTTCAGGATAAACACTTCCCGCTGAGCGGTGCCGGCGTTGACGTTGAGGCCGCGGCGTTTGAAGCGCCGGACGTGGTCGTTTTCGACGTAAACGAGGAGGTCCGAGTCGGGCCGCACATTCAGCCGCTCCTGACCGATTTTGAGGCTTTCGATCTGCAACGGCACGGGTTCCAAAGTGGACTCGACCTGAAACAGGGCGTGCTTGTGGTTCTCCACACCCTGACTGTCATCAATAATGAAACGGGAGGTGTTCCAATCCGTGGAAGTCTGGATGACGGCCGTGAGAGCAAGGCGGCCGAGGTGGTAAGTGGCTTTCGGATCAGAGCGCACCGGCAGACCACGTTCATTGGCAAAGGCGTGCGCCGCGACAATCGCGGGCAGGTCATCGGTCAATCCATCACCGACCGCGCCAAACTGCTCATAGGTCACTACGGCTTCGATCTCCGCCGCCGTCCGGGTATCAGCAATCAAACCGGTGCCGAGAATCAAAAAAAGGAGACACGCCCGGGTCGGATTGAGGCGAGTCGTGGACGGGTGGGGAAGGGAGGCCATGGGGATAGGGGTGGGCGCGCGATTTCAGGTGTTCCCGCAGATGTAGCGGGATCGCGGGCGGCTCGCAAACCCGATCCTTTACTCCGGGTTGGGGGTTACGCCTTCGGGGTGTTCAGGGGTTGGCCAGGCTTAAGCCCGAGAGCCTCGCGGAGTTTGTCCTTCTTGCTCTTGCGTTTGCCCTTGATGCCGCCCGAGGCAGGGGCCTCGGGCGAGGGAGGCACCTCAACAATTCGGGGTTCAAAATCCGGGATCTGCTCGCGGGGGATGGATCGCTCGAGCTTGTCCTCGAGAAGCTGAAAGTGGGCAAAGATTTCGGCCCCGACAAAACTGATCGCTTCACCGGACTCTCCCGCCCGGGCGGTGCGGCCAATCCGATGCGTGTAGATGATGGCAGACCGCGGCAGGTCGTAGTTTACCACGACGGGGAGTTGCACAAAGTCGAGACCGCGCGCCGCCAGGTCGGTGGCGACGAGCACCTTCAGTTGGCCGTCCCGAAACTTGGCCAACACATCGGTGCGCGCTCCCAGGCTCAGTTCGCCGTGGAGCGAGCCGGAGGGGATTTCCAGGCGGTTCAGTTTTTCGGCCACGTGCTTGGTCGAATACTTGGTGGAAACAAAGACCAGCACGCGGGACCAGTCGTGGGTTTCGATCAGGCGACGGAGTAGCTGGGTGCGGCGCGGGGGATCTACTTCGATTGCCCGTTCGACCACCGCCTGGGTCGTTGCCGGCGTATCAGCGATCGCGATGCGGGTAGGATCATGCAGCAGGGATTCCGCGAGGGCAGTCACCTCCGGCGGGAACGTGG
>CAKZMS010000383.1 GCA_937128785.1 uncultured Opitutaceae bacterium
GCACCGATCCGCGGTGCCCCGTCGTCTAACCGACCCGGCCCACGTCGGGCCCAATCCAGCTCCTACAGCCTACTCAATGAAGTTGAATCAAGAGATCCTCGCACAAGCTGCTAATCAAGCCCGTGGCTTGGCCATTGACGCTATCCATAAGTGTTCGTCGGGCCACCTCGGACTTCCGCTCGGCGCCGCCGAGATCGGAGCCGTGCTCTTTGGCAATGCCATGGTCCACAACCCGGCCGAGCCGCGTTGGTTGAACCGTGATCGTTTCGTGCTCTCCGCAGGCCATGGCTCGATGTTCCTCTACGGCTGGCTGCATCTGAGCGGCTACGATGTGTCGGCGGAGGACGTCCAATCGTTCCGCCAGCTGCACTCGAAGACCCCGGGACACCCGGAGTTTCGTGAAACCCCCGGCGTTGAAGCCACCAGTGGCCCGTTGGGGCAGGGCATCGGTAACTCCGTGGGTATGGCCATGTCGCAGAAAATGGCGGCGGCCCGCTTTAATACCGAGGAACACACCCTTTTCGATAGCCATGTCATCTGCCTCGCAGGCGATGGCTGCATGCAAGAGGGTGTGGCCCTCGAGTCAGTCGCCTTCGCTGGTCACCAGCAGTTGGACAACCTGATCCTGATCTACGACTCGAACGACGTGACGCTCGACGCCATGGCCGACAAGTCGCAGAGCGAAAACACCGCGGCTCGCTTCAAGGCGATCGGTTGGGATGTGATCACGCTGACCGACGGCCACGATCTCGCCGCGATTTTGAAGGCGGTCAACAAAGCCAAGCGCGCCAAATCCGGCAAGCCGCAGCTCATCATCGCCAAGACTGAAATCGGTCGCGGCATTCCCGAAGTTGCCGGCACGAGCAAGGGCCACGGCGAAGGCGGCGCGAAGTTTGCCGAATCGGCCCGTGCCGGTCTCGGCCTCCCCGCCGACGAGCTCTTCTACGTCAGCCCCGAGGTGCGTGAGTATTTCGCGGCTCACAAGAAGCGCATGGCTCGCCAATACAACAAGTGGAAGAAAACCCACCAAGCCTGGGCCGAAGCCAATCCTGGGTTGGCCGAGCTCCTTGCCAGCCGTGAGGTCGCCCCGACGGCCTCCGACCTGATGGCTGCTATTCCTGAATTTGCCGCCGACACCAAGGTGGCCTCCCGTAAGGCCGGTTCGGTCGTGTTGCAGCCCCTCGCCGAAAAGCTTCCGCTGCTCATCTCGGGCAGCGCCGATCTCCACGGTTCGACCCTCAACTATATCGAAGCCACCAAGGCCTCCGATCCCGAGAATCAGGACGGCCGCAATCTGCGCTACGGCATCCGGGAGCACGGTATGGCTGCCATCAACAACGGCGTCGCCTACGACGGAATCTTCAAGACCTCCTGTGCGACCTTCCTGGTCTTCGCCGATTACTCACGCCCGTCCATGCGCCTCGCCGCCTTGGCTGGATTACCCGTGGTCTACATCTACACGCACGACTCCGTTGGCGTGGGCGAAGATGGCCCGACTCACCAGCCGGTTGAGACCGTATCCGGTCTGCGCGTAATCCCCAACCTCGATGTCATTCGCCCGGGCGACCCCGAGGAAGTGGCCGGCGCCTTCGCCGCCGCGTTCTCCCGTCAGGATGGGCCCACGTTGTTGGCGCTCACCCGTCAGGCGATGCCGATCCAAAACGCGATCGCGGTCGAGACCCGTCGCGAGGGCGTGCAAAAGGGCGGTTATGTCGCGGTTCGCGAAACCGAACCGCTGACCCACATCCTCTTGGCGACCGGTTCCGAACTCCAACACGCCATCAATGCCGCGCAAAAGCTCGGTCCGTCGGTGCGAGTGGTTTCCCTCCCCAGTTTTGAGCGTTTTCAACGTCAGACCGAATCCTACCGGGAAGAAGTCCTGCCCAGCTCCTGCCGCAAGCGGGTGGCGATCGAGGCGGGCGTCACCGGTCTTTGGTCCCAATTCGTCGGGCTCGACGGCAAGGTGATCGGTATCGATCGCTTCGGTCTGAGCGCCCCCGGTGGTATCGCCATGGCAGAACTCGGCATCACCGCCGATGCCGTGGTCGAAGCTGCCCAATCCCTTGGCTGAACTCTTCACTCAGCCACACCCCCGGTTTAGTTGGTTCTGATCGGGTGAGGGGAGTCCGTCACCACGGGCTCCCCTCTTTGTTTTGTGGTTTAGTTGCAGATGGCACTTGCGAAAATAGTTAGGAGGCTGATTATCAGCCTTCCTACTTTTATTATGCCGCTATTGATGCTCAAAGACCTGCCTCGTTATGAGTGCCTGCTGGAATGCGCGAAGCGCTACCCGGATATGGATCCCGATGCGGCCAGCGTGTTCATGCATCTGCTCCGCACGGCCGATGAACTTTTTGAGGTAAAGGCTGACTTCATGCGGCAGCACAATATCTCGAACGGCCGATTCACGATCTTGATGCTGCTCTCCGCCGCCGGTTCCATGGAGGGGGAGGCTGAGGCCAATCCTCCGCGCAGTCCGGCCGAATTGGCCGAGATGGCCGGTGTGACCCGGGCGACCATGACCGGATTGATCGACACTTTGGAAAAGGATGGTCTGGTCCGGCGCGAAGCGGACCCCGATGATCGCCGCGCCATGTTGGTGCACCTGACCGAATCCGGCTGGGCCTTCTCCCGCGACATCCTGCCGGGCTATTTTCGGCGAGTCACCGCCATCATGGACCGCCTGGGCGGGGTGGAGAAAAAGAACCTTTTGCAACTGCTGACCAAAGTCCGTCACGGCATCGAAGATGCCAGTCACGTGGAAGCAGATGCCGCCAAAACCGTATAAGCCTTTAACCTGACCTAACCTACCTATGATCAAACGTTTCATCATCGCCCTCACGGGATTCGTGACTGTCGTCGCCGTGCTCGGCGTCGTAAAAGCGAGCCAGATCCAAGAGATGGCGGGCAATCAACCGCAGATGCCGCTGACGGCGGTGACCACCTCGACTGCTGAGCGCGCCGAGTGGAATCCGACCATCAACGCAATCGGTTCGCTGGCGCCGGTCCAAGGTGTCACCATCAGTGCGGAACTCGAGGGAGCGGTAACCGAAATCGCGGTGGAAAACGGCGCCCAGGTTCAAGCGGGTGATCTGCTCATCCGCCTCGATACGACGGTGGAGGTGGCGCAATTGAAGGCGGCTCAAGCCCGGGCCGATCTGGCCAAACTGCAGGCCGATCGCGCCGCCAAGTTGGCCGCCCAACAGACTATCAGCGACTCGGAAAACGACGCGGCTGCCGCCACCTACGCGCAAGCCTTGGCCGACGTCTCCGCCATTCAGGCCAGTATCGACAAGAAAACCATCCGCGCCCCCTTCGAAGGCCGGGTGGGCATCCGGCAGATCAATTTGGGTGAGTTTGTCAGCCGGGGCATGCCCCTGATTCCCCTGCAGCGGATGGATACGGTTTTTGTTAATTTCTACGTGCCCCAACGCCATCTTCCGCGGTTGGCTGCCGGCCAAACGGTCGCGGTGTCCACGGATGCCTATCCCGACGAGACTTTCGCTGCCACGATCACTGCGATCAACCCCGTTGTCGACCAAAGCACCCGCAACGTTTGGATCCAGGCGACGATTCCCAATCCCGACGAAAAACTCCGCGCCGGCATGTTTGCCCGGGTGGCGGTGACCTTGCCGGAAGTGCAGCATGTCGTGGTGGTTCCGGCTACCTCAGTGGCCTACGCATCCTACGGAAATTCCGTGTATGTGGTTGAAGAATCCGAAGGTCCGGGCGGGACCACCATGTTGGTCGCCAATCAACGGCCCATTGTGCTGGGACCCAAACGGGGCGACCTGGTCGCAGTGACGGAAGGATTGGCCGGCGACGAAATCGTGGTGACGTCGGGCGTGTTCAAACTGCGCAACGGTTTGCCCGTGCAGATCAACAACTCGGTCATGCCTTCGCAGGAGGCCCGGCCCACGCCGAACAATACCTGATCCCGCCGTTCGGATCGTCCAACCTCTTTGATTTTTAGTCATGCTTAACCGCAGTTTTACGGATCTCTTCGTGCGCAAGCCGGTGATCGCGCTGGTGGTCAACATCATCATTCTCGTGTTGGGCGTGGTGGCCTTCAGCCAACTCAATACCCGGCAATATCCCCGCAGCGACAGCGCGGTGGTCAACATCCAGACGGTTTACTTCGGCGCCAGTGCGGAGACGGTTCGCGGCTACATCACCACGCAATTGGAGCGGGCGGTCTCCAGTGCCGATGGCATCGATTACATCGAGTCGGAAAGCTTCGCCGGCCTCAGCACGATTCGGGTGTATCTACAACTTAACTACGATACGAACGCGGCCTTGTCCCAGATGAGCGCCAAGATCGATGCGGTGCGCAATCAGCTGCCCCCGGAGGCGGAATCACCGACCATCGACGTCCAGACCAGTGACAACCAGTTTGCTTCCGTCTACCTG
>CAKZMS010000384.1 GCA_937128785.1 uncultured Opitutaceae bacterium
CCCATACCCCCTCAACCCCATCCTCAGGATCATGAACCCCTCATCAGCATCCACCCCATCGACCTCTCCGGATAAAAATCGCCGCACCTTTCTCAAGACCATGCTGGTCGCCGGCACTGCGCCGCTGGTCCTGCCATCGCGCGGGGCCGCGGCGGAGAGCCCGAAGCACAAGATCAAGATCGGGCTCATCGGCTGTGGTGGCCGTGGCACCTGGATCGCCAAGCTCTTTGTTGAACACGGCGGATATGAAATCGTCGCCGCGGCTGACTACTTTCAGGATCGGTTGGATGCCTTCTCGGCGGAGCTCGGGGTGCCGGCCGACAAGTGCTACGCCGGGCTGTCCGGTTACCGGAAGTTAATCGATGACGGCGCGGTGGATGCCGTGGTTATCAAGAGTCCGCCCTACTTCCATCCGGCTCAGGCCGAATACGCGGTGAAGGCCGGCAAACATGTTTACCTCGCAAAACCGGTGGCGGTCGATGTGCCCGGCAGTTTGTCAATCGAAGCCAGCGGGGAGATGGCCACGGCCAAGGGCCTGACCTACCTCGTCGATTTCCAGACGCGCGCCAACGAGATCTTCGTTGAAGCGGTGCAGCGCGTGCACGACGGCGCCTTGGGCAAGCTCTCCTTCGGCGAATCCACCTATCACGCCAACGATCCGTTTTCCAATGCGGCCGAAGTGCTCGGCCCTGATCCGAGTGATCCGGAGCGTCGCTTACGGATTTGGGGCGTGGATCGGGCGTTGTCCGGCGACATCATCACCGAGCAGAATATCCACACGCTGGATGTGATGAGTTGGATCATGAACAAGCCCCCAGTCAAAGCGATGGGCTCGTCCAACCAAACCGTTCGACCGTGGGGCAACTGCCAGGATCATTTTTCGGTGATCTATGATTACGGTGAAGGCGTGGACGTGAGTTTTACCTCCCGCCAGTTTGCCGCGCACGGCACGAAACCGGATGGCATCCGCAACCGCATGTTCGGGGAGAATGGCGTGCTGGAAACGGAGTATTCCGGCCGGGTGCTCCTCCGGGGTGGGACCGAGAATTTCTACAAAGGTGGGCATACCCGCGGGCTCTACGGCAGCGGAGCCGTGAACAACATCGCCACCTTCCATGAGGCGGTGATGAACGGCGACGCCGCTAATCCAACGGTGGCGCCGAGCGTGCGCAGTAACCTGGTGACCGTCCTTGGCCGGGAAGCCGCCTACACCGGCGAGACCGTGACCTGGGATGAGCTCCTGCGATCGAACAAGGCCCTCGAGCACGATCTGGAATTAAAGGCATGAACCGCCGGACCGCTTTAAAACGCACGGCGCTACTCGCCGCGGGCGTCGCCGCTGCTCCGGGTCTGCTGGCCGCGCACCATCGACCGCGTCACCGCCTTGGCGCGTGCGATTGGTCAATCCACCGCATGCTGGAACTCGATGCATTTCGCATGGGTGAGCACCTCGGTCTCGATGGCATCCAATACTCGTTTGACGAAGTGGGTCGGGGCTGGGACCTGCGCACGATCGAAAACCGTGAAGCCGTCCGGCGCATGGTCGAATCGACGGGGGTCGGCATCTCGTCACTGGCGATTGGGCTGTTGAACAAGATTGCCTTTGCTACCACCGAGCGGGGCGAGGCGTTGGTGCGTGAGTGTATTCATACGATGGTGACGCTGCGGGAAGAGGCGGCTGCATTGGACGATGCCGGATTGGCCGCCAAGGTGGCGCCGGATCTCGTGCTGCTGGCCTTCTTCGGCCAGGGCGACATCAATGGTGATCGCGCGTTGTTGGACAAGACGGTGGAAAAATTGAAGCGCATGGCACCACAGGCCGAAGCGCAGGGCTTTACTCTCGGCTTGGAAACATGGCTCAACGAAGCGGATCACCGCTACATCCTCGAACGCGTCGATTCACCCGCGGTGAAGGTTTATTACGACGTGGCGAATTCCCACAAGATGGGCTACGACATCTATGCTGAGATGGAGAGTCTCGGCGCCGAGAATATCTGTGAAATCCACTGCAAGGAAAACGGGTTCCTGCTAGGCGAAGGCCGGGTCGATTTTGACCGGGTAGAAGAGATTATTCGCCGGATCGATTACGATGGTTGGTTGGTGATCGAGTCAGCGGTGCCCAAAGGCATGGACGTCCGCCAGGCCTACGAGCACAACACGAGTTACCTCCAGTCGCTCTTCGGGTAGAGCTGGAAAACGCTAGGCCGTCGCACGGAAGCGGGCTCACGCAAAGGCGCGAAGGCGCAGCGCCGTCAGCCTGCGGTAGTAGGAATCTGGAAATCAGGGAATCAGGACAGAGTGACGATCAGGCTGAAGGATTTCCCCAAGTTACTCTTTTTCAGATTCAGATCTCAGCACCCGGGCGGTCCTACCTGTCCCGGCTAAAAACGTTTCAATCGGACTGGCGGCTGTCAGCCACGACTTCGTAGTGGGTGACGGTGGGCTCAAACTCCAAAAGGAAATCCTGATCCTCTGGATAGTATTTGGCGACTTCCACATCTTCACCGGCAAATCCGTGGATGACTTTCATGTTTTCCCACCACGACTGAGTCATGAAATGGGTGATATTGCCTTCGGTTCGTTCGAGCACCAAAACACCCCGATTTCCCGGCACAGATTGATAGTCGGGAATAGCGCGGGTTTTTAGAAATTCACGGTAAGCTGCCGCCTTGGGGGTGGGCACACGCCCATGCCAGATTCGGGTGATCATAGGTTTAAGAGATGAGATCGATGAGAGGAGACTAGATCTCTACTAACGGTCGATCGGTCCAGCAAATCGAGAGAGGGTTCTCCCGCATGCCGAGCGCCTCACGGTTGGGTGGCCTCAAAGGCGGCGAGGAAATTGTCGGCCAGCTTTTGCATGCCGGCGTTGCTGGGATGCAAGTTATCCGGATGCAGATGGATGGATTTGTCCCAGCCGGGGCGATGGTCGACGAAGTGAATTGGGGACTGTGGGGTCGTTTTACGCTCCACCAGGCTCTGGAGCTGGCCGGCAAAGTCATCGATCACAGCATCCGGACGAATATTGATGTAGCCCTACGCGGCGACATAGAGGGGGACGGCCGGGTTGTCTGCGCGGATCCGATCAATGATGCTCTCCAGCTACGCGATGGCGGCGGGTATCGTAGCGCCTTCGAGAAAATCGTTTCCACCCAGCATCAGCACGACCGTGTCAGGAGTTAGCTGCTGCAACCACGGAGTCAGCCCCTCGTTCAAAACCATGGCGGCAGTGATGCCGCCCACGCCGTTGTGGTCTCGGTCAAAGCTCTGGCCGGGTTCACATTCCAGATCTGTTTCGGTCCCCACAAAATCTACGGTCCAGCCTCCCGCCGTGAGCGATTGGGAGAGCTTCCGTCGCCATGTAAATCCATCGAAACAGTCCGTCCATGAATCGCCCACACACCAGAGATTGCCCAAGTTCTTGATGGGCGTCGGCGTGACTGGCGTGAGGACGACTTCCGTAAGATCGTAGACTTCCACCAGGGCGGTTCCGGCGGTGGCGGCGGCTCCATTGACCAGCACCGTATAGCTGCCGGGTGGGAGCTCGGTGAGCAGCGCGGCGTCGCGGCTATTGGACGCGAAGGGAAAGGCTCCGGCATTGGCAAATATCTGGGACAACTGGGCGGCATCCGAGCCAGAGCTCCAGTCATCGTTTTCACCTACGATCGACTGATCTGCCTGATTGACGATGCGCAGTGAGGGATTGGCGAGGGGTGCGGCGACGCCAAAATCGCTCAAGGCCGGACCCACGGCACGAGCGAGAATTTTGCGTGACCCTGACGCTCCATCCACCACCAGGCCGGCGATCAACAGGCTTTCGTCGGCCGAGACCCACGCGCGGGTGGAAAGATTGGACAGCTTGGTGAGGCCCGACACGTCGTAGATCTCGACCAAGGTCGATCCTACTGCCGCGCCCGCGGTGGGCCGGGCGATCGCCGTGTAGGCTCCGGCGGGAAGGGTGGTCAGGAGGGC
>CAKZMS010000385.1 GCA_937128785.1 uncultured Opitutaceae bacterium
GCGCGTGGTCATTGAGGGTCGCGACCGCCAGCGGGGTGGTCTTGGCGGAGTTTCTGAACCTGTTGTTGAAGGATAAGATCAGCCCGGTCGTGGGTGCAGCCGGCGTATCGGCCGTGCCTGACTCCGCTCGGGTGGTGCAGATGATTGGCCGGCAATCGGATCCCAACAACTTCCTGCTCATGCAAGCCATGGCACCGAATGTGGCCGGCGTAATCGGCTCGGCGATTGCCGCCGGTGTCTTGTGGTCCGTGCTGGCGCTGTAATCCGGATCGTCGGGGTCGACCCCGTTTACGCTCCATCGGTCTAGTCGTTCGCGAGCCAGCCGCTGTCCTGCATCCATTCGATCATGCGGTCGGGGAAGTTGCGGATGCTGACGAGGTCGGAGCGTTGGCCCATGTTGAAGCCGTGGCCGCCCTTGGCGTAGAGGTGGGCCTCAACCGGAATTCCCAGCGCTTGATATTTGGGGAGTACAACCAGGATCGGCTCCATGTGAAACGCGTCGTCCATCGCACAGATGAAAAAGGTCGGAGGCGTGTCAGCTGACATCACCCCGGCCGGGAATCCGAGAGGCCCCGGATACACGCTGATATGAAAATCAGGGCGGGCGCTGACTCGATCAATCGGGTCGGTCGCCTGGGGGGCGCCGGCGTTCTCTCCGAAGGAGACGAGCGCCGATAACTCGCCGCCGGCGGACCAGCCTTGGATCCCGATACGATGGGGATCGATGCCGAACTCTTCAGCCTGGTGGCGGACGACTCGCATGGCGCGCAACGCATCGGCGGTGGCGTCGTCGATCGTGTAGGGCGAACCGGGCTCGCGAAAGAGCCGGTATTTTACGGCAAAGGCCGTGACGCCCCGCTCGGCGAACCAGTGGGCCGGTTCCAGGCCCTCAGGCGGAAACACCAACTCACGGTGACCGCCGCCGGGAAACATCACCACTGCCGCCCCAGTCGCCACTGCCGGATCGGCGGGCACGACGGTGATGGACGGGTGGTGGATATTCTTCACCCACCAGTCCTTGGCCTGCTCGGGTTCCTGCATCCGGCTCTCTGCTCCGGGCGCGCCCTCCGCCCAAAGAGGAATCACCTCCAACTCGGCAGGCAATGACGTGGTGACAACAAGCGCGGCAAGAATCAGGGCGGGGGAGCGAAGCATCCGTCCATCCTGTCGAACCCCCTCCTACGAGCAAGGGGTCATGTCGTTACTTGTTAAATTCGGGAATTAACAAGTAACGACATGACCCCTTTTAGCGGAAGAAACTGGCGAGGTTGATTTGGGTCGTGCTCGGCACCGCAGTGCCGTCGTGAATCGCAGGCAGGAAGAACATTTCCGATACGATTTCGGCGATAGGTGCCGGTGCGATGGTGGACTCGTCGATTTTGGTCACCCGCCCCCGCTTATCGATGTGAACCGTGAGAGGTATATCGAAATCCTCCGGAGTATCCGAACCGAGCAGAGCGGGAGGCGCCAAGGACCATGCCGGTTCTGCCGGAAGGGACTGGCCTCGATGGGAAGAGACTCGTTCCAACACCAAATACTCGATGGCTTCGTCCCGGGTGAGAGCGAATTGCTTTTCGGATTGGTCACTCACCCACTCCTGTCCTTCGCAGAACACATGGAGATCAATCTCCAGAACTTCGAACCCGGGAGGGAGGCCGGGCTTCTGGATTTCAATGGCCCGTGGTTCGGGCGTGAGTTGGCCAATCTCATGGAAGATGATCATATCCCGCGAACGTGCTTCATCGGTGCGAATCCTCGCGATGCAGACGGCGTAGGTGTCCGCTACCGGCACGGGCGAGCTGACTTCGGCCGTGATCATGATAGCGTTAAATTTTTCGGGGTCTTCCCGGCCGTCTTTCTGGGTAAAGAACTCATCGTCACTGGTGATGGCGTTGTCCCTTTGGAAATCCTGAAATTCGTTCAGCGCCTCCCGAACATCAGGCACATCGATCACCTGGCCATCGACTTCAATGGGCCCGGACGGGCCGAATGCAGCTGCACTGATGACGCTCAGCTCCAGCTGTTGCAGGCGATCCTGACTATAAGTCTGCAGATTATTCTGGCTGATCATCGAGTCCATTTTCGCATCTTCAGTGATCGAAAATCCTCGCCGGACATCGATGTTGGCAATGGTCAGCGGGCGGCGGCTTAGTTTGGTCGTGGGGACGAACTGGATGCTGCCTAAATCGCTTTCATCGATCTGCTTCTTTTCGGGGCCCTCAAGAATGGCCCGGCGTTTGTCAAAATCGCTGATTTCGTGCATCTCGCCTTCGTCGAGCACTTTGAGGTCCACTCCGACGAAGAGTCGGAACTCCCGCGCGGGCGCCGCTTGGGAGCTGACCGAGTGAGGCGCGGCATCTGCGTTCAAAGCAGTTAATCCAGCCAAGAGGACGGCGGCGGAGATCAAACGATGGGAGAAGAATGAAAGCATGATGGGGACTCCTACCAGTGACAGCTCGTGGTGATTCGGTTCCGACTGATTTGAAAAAATGTCTGACCTTTTGACCGGGAAAATAGAGGAATCCGGTCGGATCCTAAGGGTAGTAACTCCGCAGGTTGATTTGAGTGGTGCTGGCGACGGGGATGCCTTTCTCGAGAGCAGGCTGGAAAATGAGCTTCCGCGCCACATCCGACACCCATACGGGCACCACCTGATTGGGGTCGATGGCGGTGACTTGGCCAGAGGCATCGACGTCGAGCGTGATCGGGAAGTCGAAGTCCTCGGGACGGTGGGGGGCAAAGAGGTCGGGGGGGGCCAGGGACCATGCCGGCTCCGGAGGCAGGGTCTTGCCTCGGTGTTCCGAAGTGCGTTCAAGCGCGATATACTCCAGCACTTCTGCCCGGGAGAGGGCGAACTGTTTGGCGCTGTGGTTGGTGACCAACTCCTGGCCGCTATGGTAGATGTGCAGATCCACGTTTTTGATTTCGCATTCCTCGGGCAGTCCCTGCTTGGTGATCTTAATCTCCCGAGGTTCAGGGCCGAGTTTCGCCACCGCCTTGAAAAACACCTTTTCTTGGTAACCGAGATCCTCGGTGGTGTAACGGATGACCCCCACGATGTAAGCATCCTGGATGGGGACCGGCGAGGTGATCTCCGTCGTGATGCGCAGGGCGGTGTGTTTGTCGCTCTCTTGTCCGGCCAACTGGTCTCCCTGCAGTGACGGGTCCGTGGCCTTGTCCATCATGTCCGAGGCCTCGGTGAGCGCGTCCAAGGTCCGGTTGAAGCGGACTTCCGCATCCATGCCTTCCACCCCGCTGGTATCCTGCCCCGAGTTGATGTCGCCGAGCATTTTCCACCCCGCCTGCTCCTGCATGCGGGAATAGGCCTGCAGGGCTTGTTGGTTTTGCATCGAATTTCGACCTCCGTAAACGGTGCCGGCCACTCGGGAAGTTTCGATTTCGCCGATGGTAAGCGGGTTGCGCCCGAGTTTGGGCGCGTGGGTGAAGCGCACGTCATTCACCTCGCGCAGCGAGACGGTTTTGGCCACGAGCTTGTCGGTGCTGATGCGGTTAGGCTGGTAGTTGTCGAGGTGGGCGAATTCCTCGGCCAGTTTCACTTCCACGTCCAGCCCGACAAAAAGGCGGTAGTCCTGCTCGGGCTCCGCCGAGGAGGATGACCTCGGTGTTTCCGCCGCCGCTGCTCCCCCCAGTCCAAGGCTGATGGCCAAGGTGGAGGCGACGGAACATAATCGACGGGGTAACATGGAGCAGGGCGTAGGTGGGGATATGACCGGTGGTCCGGTTTCAGCTGTCGGCGGCGAGGACCTTCAGTCGCGCTATTTGACTCCGAATCGGAGCGGATGTTTCCAGGGCATCTGCCCGGTTCAGGTAGTTGAGGGCGTTGCCGAAGTTTCGGTTATTGAGGGCGAGGTTGGCGAGTTCGAGACTGGCGCGTCGTTCGCTCTCCGGCACCTGCAGCGCCGATTCGAACACAAATTGGGCCCGGGAAATATCGCCACTCGCCGACAGGGTGTGGCCCAGGCCAAGGAGGGCGTTGGGATTGAGGGGCTCGGTTTGGAGCACACCGTCGTAAGCGAGTTGGGCCGACTCCCAGTCCTCCTGCGCAACCGCCAGCTCGGCTTCGGCAAACCGCTGGGCGCGGATTTGAGGCCAGTTGGTGGTGGTCGGCAATTGATCCAGCACACTTTGCGCGTCGTCCAAATCACCCTGGGAGATCAACGATCGGGCGTAGGCGATTAACCGCGATACCCCGAGTTCATCAGCGCCCCCGGGAATATCCTGGTATGCCGAGATGGCCTCCGGCACCAAGCCGAGGCTCACGTAAAGGTCGCCGAGAAGTCCCAGTGACTCGCGATCAGCCACCCCGAGTTGGCGGGCGATTTCGAGTTGAGTCGCGGCTTCGAGGGGGCGTTCGAGCGTGATCAGAAGACTGGCGTAGCGCATCCAGTTGCGGGCGTTTTCGGGCTCCAGTCGGACCATCTCGTGCACGAGAGATTCCGATTGAACGTGACGACCGTTGGCAAAGTAGAGCTCCAACAGGCCGCCGATCCAGTTGGGGTCCTCCGGGTTGGCGGTCATGGCCTGCATGAATGCCATCTCGGCGCCGAGGGTATTGCCGGTTTGCCGCATGCTGAATGCGAGCAGGCCAAAGGTCTGGGCATCGCGATCACCGAGGTTCACCGCCTTGGCGAAGGCGGTCGCGGCCTCGCGCCACTCTTGGCGCTGGTAGTGGATCATCCCGATATTGTTCCAGCCCCGCAGGAACTCCGGGTATTTTTCGACGGCGCTGTGATAACGCTCGAGAGCTTCGTCGATGCGTTGTTCGGCGAAGTAGAGATTGCCCAAAGCCAAGTCGAAGGCGGCGCTGTCGTCCTCGCCATCGCCCAGCATGGTTTCAAGCAGTTGGAGGGCAAAGGCCGGATTGGTTTCGACCATCGATGACATGCGCTCGTAGAGGGCAAACTCCGCGGCGGTCATATCGGGCTCCCGCTCTTTGCGGAAGTTCATGGATTCATTGATGATGCTGGAAGGATCTACATCGGGATCGCCCTCGGTGGAGTCGAGAAACTCGGCCAACTGGATCTCTTGCAGGGTCATCTCCAACGCGTCGTCGTTGGTCTGCGCCAGGACGGGGGCGAGCGTGGCACTGCTTAGCGTGACAAAAAGCAACAGAGGGAAACGTAAGGACATGGGGAAAGTGACTAGTTAATGCTGAACGGCGACCCGCCGCGGGGCGGCTTGATACGCACGGCTTGGATGACATGGCAGTTAACCGGTTGGCCGCCGCGAATGGCGGGGCGGAACTGCCACTGGGAAAGCGCGTCGATCACTTCGGCGTCCGCTTCGGCGTAACCGCTGGATTGCACGAGCGCGATATTGCGGGCCGCGCCGGCCCGGGTGACGACCATGGTAACGATGACGCGCAGGTCCGCATTGCGGGGGATGTCCCGGAACGAAACGTTCGGTTTCACGCGGCTGGTGACAACGGGACGTTGGTCGACGTCGCTGTATTGGAAAATATGATTTGGGTTCCGTTCCGCGTCGATGGAGTCGGGGCGGAACGCATCCAGCGAGATCTCCAAAATGGGTTCCGCTTCCGGCAGAGGGATCTCGTAGGTGAGCGGGGCGACGGCGATTTTGACTTCGTTGTCGGAGGGCAGCGGTTCGAGATCGAGCACGGTGGGCGGGGGCGGTTCGCGCATGGCGATCTCGGGCGGCGGTGGTGGTGGCGGCTCGAGCACCACGGTCTGCAAATTGGGCGGCGGCGGCTCGGGCTCGACGTAGTCCGCTTGCTGCACATGGGCGAGCGTGAGCAGGATGATGCCGCTGGTCGCCAGGCCCGCCAACCATTTGATCAGCCTGCGGCTGATACCCGCGGAAGGGTCGAGGTTGAGTTCCAGGAGCTCGGGGACGGACATGGGGGAAAGAGAACTAGGGCTGACCGGTGCCGAGGCGGGAGGTGGCGAATTGGACGTGAGCGAGACCCGCTCGTTTGGCTTCCGCATACACGCCGGCAAAGGCGCCGTGACTGGCGTTGCGATCGGCCCGGATGATGACGGTCGCATCGTCGCTAAACGATGCCTGGCGGAGGGCCGGGGAGACTTGATCGAGCCGGATACGCTGGCCGTCGAAGTAAATGCCATCGTCTGCCGCGATCGCGATGAGGAGGGCGCTGCGATCGGAGATGGCCTCGCCGCGGGTATCGGGCCGTTCCACTTCGATGCCGGGATCCTCCACAAACACACTCGTGACGATGAAGAAGATGAGCAGGATGAATACGCAGTCGATCATCGGCGCGAGATCGATGGTGACCGCGTTGTAGCGCGAGTCGTTGCGGGTGGTCTTCATCATACCGCAGCCTCCATCAGCGCACTTTCGATCCGCACGAGATTTTGCTCACCGTGCTGCACGTGCCGTTGAGCGAAATGGAGCAGGATCACCGCCGGGATGGCGATCGCCAGTCCGGTTTCCGTGGTGATCAAGGCGACGGATATTCCGTCGGCCAGCCCCTCGAAGGAACGTTGGCCGCTGCGTTCGACGAGGCTTTCGAAGGTGCTGATCATGCCGGTCACGGTGCCAAGTAATCCCATCAACGGAGCGGCGGCAATCAGGGTCAGGATCACGAAGCGCTGCTGTTGGAAGGTTTCCGAGAGCTGGGCCCGCAGGATGCGCACGCGAGTGAGCGATTCGAAGTTGCCGGTGGTGGAGGCGACCAGTTTTTTCCGGGCGGTGCGCATCGTGAAGTACAATCCGAAACACCGGGTGTAGAGCACGACCGACAAGAGGATCAGGGGCACCATGACAGGTCCACCGCGATCAAGTAGTTCCCAAAAGGCATTCATTATTTAGCGACTTTGTGGTCTTCACTGGCGGTCACGAATTCGACCGCGTAGCGCTCCAGCAAAGACAGGTTCTTCTGGGTCCGATAGGAAAGGAAGCCGTGCAGCACCAAGGCGGGAATCGCGACGGAGAGTCCAAGCTCCGTGGTGACCAGCGCTTCCGATATACCGCTCGAGAGTTTGCCGGCATTGCCGGTGCCGAAGACGGTGATGAGCGTAAACGTCTTCACCATGCCGACAACGGTTCCGAGCAGGCCGAGCAGGGGAGAGGCGGCCGCGATCACGGCGAGCATGGGCAGCCAGCGTTCGTGGTGGAGGCGTTCGCGCAGGATGAATGCGTGCAGATGCTCCTCGATGACCTCCTTGGGCTTGCGAAGGTTTTTGAGTCCGGTGGCAAAAAGGTCGCGGCTCGTCGCGGCGAGAGGTTTCAGCAAGGGCTCGGTGGCTTCGGCCCCCTTATCCGCGACGTGCTCGAGCAGGGCGATCGTCGCGCTGGGGGCATCGACTGAGAGTTTGCGCAGGTCGATCAGTTTGATCATCGCGGTCAGCAAGGCGAAAGCACCCATACTCAGGATAACGTATCCCACGATGCCGCCCTTGTTGATGTGATCGATCCAGTCTCCCTGGCTCTGGGCGAGTTGGAGGGCTTTGCCGCCGGTGACATCAGCGGGCACAATGGCCTCGCTCCCGCCCACCAGGGCGGCGGCCGTGGACGGATCGAAATCGGGCAGGGCGAAAACCAGCGGGGTTTCCCCTTCGTCCCGGGTGCGCACGGTGCCGTTGGCCGTGCCATCATCGCTGACGAACAGCGTTTCCGGGCCCAACAATATGAAATTACCGTCGACTAGCTCCCGCGTCTCACCCGTCACGGCGGTGCCGGGGATGGTCTGACCACCGAGGGCGGCTTGCACGCGTGCGAGGACTAGTTCGGCGGTCGCGGAAGCAGCGGTGACATCGGGGGCGCTGCCGGCCGGATCCAGTTTGTCCCGGAGATCAGCGATGGTTTTTTCCTCTTCGCGCAGGCCGAGGGAGCCGGCCGTATTGCGCCAAGTGGACAGCCCGTCGGCCGCCGAAGTGATGAGGAAGCTGATGTTCAGTCTTTGGGCATCGGCCTCTTGCTCGCGCCGGGCGCGGTCGGCTTCGAAGTTTCCGGCGGTGATTGTTTCGCGGGCAACCTCGGCGCGGAGGGTGAGGATCCGGTCTTCAGCGGCCCGGAGTTCGTTGAGCAGGGGAATTTTCTCCTCGGCAATCCGCGTGCGGGTGGTGTTCAGATCCTCGGCGGCTTGCTCGATCTTGCCCGTGTAGGACTCCGCGACTTCGATGAGCTTCGCATCAAAGTCTGCGGTGGTCTGGGCGAAGAGGGTTGCCGGTAAAACCGCGATCCCGAGCAGCAGACGGCGGATCATCGGGCACCTCCTGTAATCTGGGTGGGCAGGTTGACGAACTCCGGGGGAATCTCGTCGAGGCGCACGGCAATGAGGCGGGCGGCGTCGTCCTCAAGGCCCGGGACCAATTCCCACTGCCACTGGCCGTCAACCGGACGCCCCATGAAGGCTTCGCCGGCTGACCGGTCGAGCGCACAGGCCTGGGAAAGACCAAAGTAAACCACCTCCAGCAGGCGCGGCTCCTGGCCCGGGGCCATCGTCAACACCTCCTCGGCGAGCACGAAGCTGCGGTCAAACTGCTGGCAGCGATTGAGAATCGCCATGGTGTGGCGCATCCGGTCGGCCGGACTAAGGTCCGGCGAGCTGATGCTGCGAAAGGGCAGGTCAAGTGCCGCCGAAAGGCGGGGCGGCAGGGCGGGTCGCATCGCGCTCAGCTCCGTGGCCAATTCTTGGATACGAGCACTGGTTGAGATGAGCTGTTCGGCGCGCAGCTGGTTCGCGGCCGTCAGGTCGGCGAGCTCCTGGCGGTCCTTGGCGGTTTGGGCGAGCAGGGTGTCGCGTTGGAGCTCCAGTTGATCGGCCTGACTGTTCAGATTGGCGATGGACGCCTCCAGTAACGCCTTTTCGGTGACCCAGTCGGCTTCGATGCGGGTCGTTTCAGAACGCAGATCAGCCCATTCTGCCGCGGCGGTCTGAACTTGATTTAGCGGAGTGGCCGGAGCGAGTAGCGGCCCACACAGCACACTCAGGAGCATTAGTTGGAAACCGGGACGAATTCGAATCGGGTATCGGGGCATGATGGCGGATCCGCCGGAGCGGCAAGGGTAGGACAGACTTATGGTATCCGTGGTGACGCTACCACGGCAGCCGAGCAGCGATACCAATAGGATTTCGTTCGGGAGTGCGAGCTCATGCTGGAGTTTTTTGCAATTTTCACCGTGATTATTCACCGCAAATGGAGCGAACTTCACTGCGGTGATCGGTAAGCAACTTTTAGAGCAAACGCGCGATGTTGTTTCGCCGCGGACGGGTTCAATGTTTCAAATCTCGATTCTGACCCCCCTTACCCTGATGACTATTATTCAAGATATTATGTCGAAACCTTCCCGTCGCGTTGCGTCGTGGAGTATCATTTTCAGTGTTGGTTTGGCCGGCTTGGCCACGGCCAAGCTGGACTTGGACCGGCTTGAGCCTGTCTCCGCGGATCAACCCATCCCGGCCCAGGATTTCTTCCGACCGGCGGTGTTTGATTCTCCGCAGGTTAATCCGTCCGGCACTCATGTGGCGGCGCTTTCTTCCGGTGGATCCGATGGTTATCAGCTTATCGTCCATGATCTCGGCGCGGGTGAATCCCGGATCGTGGAGGGCGTTAGCAGCATGGACGTGGTTTCATTTCGCTGGCTCAACGACGATCGCCTTGTGTTTAATACGGTCACCGACCGCCAGCGGCGCGTTGCCATGTTGGCCGTGAACGATAAGGGTCGCAGCCGCCCCTATCCCCTTATCCAGAACGGGGGATTTTACATCGTGGGAGTGCCCTTGGAGGATCGGCTGAACCCGGTGGCGTGGGTCAATGCAGGTGGCGTGACTGACACCCAGGGCGAAGTCGTTGTTTTGGATACGGAAGTTGATTCGGCCTCGCTCATCGACACGACCGGCAATGAGGTGCCGCAGGGTGCCTATGAAAAGATCGAGGAGCAAAACCGCCGGGCCGTTAAATCGCACGTCACCCTGTTGGATTTTGGCGCCTCGGCCAGCTATCATTCGGATGGAGTCGGGCATCTTTCCCATGCGATTGTCACGCAGGATGGCCTGCGTTCCTTGCATGCGTGGAATGATGACAGATGGACTCGCTCCCCGGTGGACCTCGAGAAAATGACGGTGCATGGCGCCGGCATTGAACATGGTCAGGTCGTCGTGAGTTTGAATCGTTACGACGGTGAGGTCAGTCCGGTTCACTTGATGGATGCCGCCACGGGAGAACTGGGTCCGGAGATCCTGCGGGACAAGGCCTACGACTTCACGGGCTGGGTCATTCGTCACCCGGGAACCGGCAGCTTGGTGGGCCTCGGCTATCATCGCACCTTGCCGACGTTTGTTTGGTATGATGAAGGCTACAAAGCCGTGCACGACATGCTGAAGGGAAGCTTCCCGAAGAAGGTGGTGCAGATCGTCAGTGTGGATGATGCCGCGAACGTTTTTGTGGTGGCGGTTTACGATGACCGCACCCCGATCACCTACCACATCGCCAACCTTTCCGAACGTTCGGTCGGGCCCCTGAAGGCCTCGCGTCCGTGGCTCGATGAAAAGCGTTTGAGCCGCGTCAGCATGATCAAGTTCAAGACCGCGGAGGGCCACAGATTGGACGCGTTCATCACGCTGCCCCGGGGGATCTCCGCCGACAATCCGGCCCCCCTCGTGGTGTTGCCGCATTCCGGCCTGGGTTTAAGCGGCAACTGGTCACGGGACACTTTGGGCTACCATGCCATGGCGCAGTTTTTGGCCAGTCGTGGGTACGGAGTATTGCAACCCAACTACCGGGGCACGCCGGGCACCAACTGGATGTTCCCCGAGGCCGACCAGTGGGACTTCGTGAAGATGCACGATGACGTGAGTCGGGCCACGAAGACCGCGCTGAAGACCAAGCTCTTC
>CAKZMS010000386.1 GCA_937128785.1 uncultured Opitutaceae bacterium
CTGGCCGGGGGGCTTTCCCATCACCTGGCCTTTGACATCCGCACGGAGGGTTTCGCGCGCTTGCAGGACCTGGAGTTCAATTTTTATGACACGCGGCCGGTGGGCTGGCTGATCACGCGCCTCACCAGCGACTGTGATCGACTCGCCCGGGTGATTGCCTGGGGCATTCTCGATATCTTCTGGGGGCTCAGCTTCATCGCGTTGATCGCCTGCAGTCTGCTCGTGATGAACTGGCGGCTTGGTTTGGTCGTGCTCGCGGTCGTGCCCCCGCTCGCGCTCATCTCGCGGTATTTCCAACTCAAGCTGCTCTTCAGCGCGCGCGATATCCGCAAATACAACTCGCAGATCACGGCGACCTTCAACGAGTCCATCTCGGGAGTGCGCACGACCAAGAGCTTGGTGCGCGAGGCCGACAACCTGGCCGAGTTCGAAGACACGTCCGCCAAGATGTTTGACGCGTCCGTGCGCAATGCCCGGCAGAGCGCAGTCTATTACCCGGTGGTGTTCACCTTGGGCAGTCTCGCCGCGGGTCTCGCGCTGTGGCGCGGCGGGATCTACGTGAACAATGCGGCCATGACGCTGGGCACCCTGGTCGCCTTCTCCAACTTCGCCACCCAGCTCTTCCACCCCATCCAGCAACTCGCTCAACGCCTCACCGACATCCAGTCCGCGCAAGCCGCCGGAGAGCGGGTGATGGGCCTGCTCGAGACAGAACCACAGATTCGCGACAGCGCCGACGTGGAGGCCGCCTATGCCGACCCCTCCGCCGCGGCCGCGTTGCAGGCTGAGCGGATCACCGAGCTGGAGTTTCGGAATATCGATTTCTCCTACGCGACGGGCGGCAAGATTCTGGAAGATTTCAACCTCAAGGTCCGCCCGGGCGAAACCATCGCGCTGGTCGGTCCCTCCGGGGGTGGCAAGAGCACGATCGTTTCGCTGGCTTGTCGTTTCTACGAGCCGACCGGTGGGGCGGTCTTGGTCAACGGCATCGATTACCGGGAGCGCCCCTTGCAGTGGTTGCAGAGCCAGCTCGGCAGCGTGCTGCAAACCCCGCACCTGTTCAAAGGCTCGGTGCGCGAGAACATCCGTTACGGCCGCCTCGAGGCGACCGATGCGGAAGTCGAAGAAGTGGCCCGTCTCGTGAACGCCCACGACTTCATCAGTGCCTTGGAAGAAGGCTACGATACGCGGGTGGGCGAGGGTGGTTCGCGGCTATCGACCGGTCAGCGTCAGCTCGTTTCCTTTGCCCGGGCACTACTCGCCCAACCCAGTATTTTTATCATGGATGAGGCGACTTCGTCGGTGGATACCGAGACGGAGCAACTCATCCAAGCCGGGCTGCGTAAAGTGCTGGCGGGTCGCATCAGCTTTGTCATCGCCCACCGCTTGAGCACGATTCGCCGGGCGGACCGGATCCTCGTCATCGAAGCCGGCAAGATCGCGGAGGAAGGCACCCACGAAACCCTGCTCCGCCAGCGCGGCCACTACTACACACTCTACACCAATCAGTTCAGCGAAGAACGCGTCGCCGCGACGCTGGGGCGGTGAGGAGTGGTTGTAGCCGGGGGTGCTGCCCCCGGTGCGGCGGAGTGATCGATGGGCGTGGGTGGTTGCGTGGCGGAAGGGATTTGGCGAGCGGGTGGCGAAAAGGGGTTCACGTCGGAAACTGTTCATTCCGCCCGATGGGCTGCATAAACAATTTAACGACATGACCCCGTGGGCTGCGGCCCCAGTGGTGGTGAGGTGGAGGTCGCGTGGCGAAAACGTAGTGCCGTGCTTCAGCCGGCACTCCGGAACGCCGGCTAAAGCACGGCGCTACGGGATCTCAATCGGGTCTAGGTATCCCCTTCATTTGTCCATCATGCCCGCTGCCCCAGCTCAGAGTCATAATGGTTCGAACTTGCAACGGCACTGCGGCAATGCAGCATTGCGGCATGATGACTACACTTCCTCTCTCCAAGCGCGGCAGTCTTACGCTGCCTCCTGAGCTGCGCCGTAAGATGGGACTCGATAAGCTCCGCAATCCGCTGGTGCTGGTGGAGGAACGCGACGGGGGCCTGTTTCTGCAACCGGCTGTAGCGATGCCGGTGCGCGACATACCCAAAAAACAGATCAAGGAATGGATCGCGCGTGATGAGGCAGACATGGAGACGTTTAAGACGGCCAAGAAAAGGCCGTGAGGCTGTTCCTCGATACGAGTGTCTTGTTGGCTGCGAGCGGCTCAGCCAAGGGAGCCTCGCGCTTTTTGCTCTCAAATGCGTTGGAGCATCAATGGAAGCTAGTTACCTCTGATTATTGTGTGGAGGAAGCCCGGCGAAACCTGTTGAAAATCGGTCGCACGGCACCGGTGGTGTGGACTGAACAAATTGAGCCCAGAGTTCGCGCATTTTCCACGAAGTTAGTTTTGGATAAGCCGCTCGTATTTCCAAAGGCAAAGGACCGACCTGTGGTGATTGCGGCTTTGGAGATCAAAGCCGATTGGCTCCTGACTTTGGACGAAGCCGACTTTCATCTGAAACTCGGTCGGGAAGTTTACGGAGTGAGCATCGCCACGCCGGGCGAATTTTTGCTAGAGCAACGCGCTCGAGGGATGCTTTGAGTCTGCTTGTTCAACCTACGCGCTTCCTTGCATGCCAAAGACGTTCGAGGATTTCCCTCGCGGGTTTGACGTCGTCATTGCGACTTCGGCCGAGCCAGGGTTTGTGACCGGCAAAGTGTAGCAGTCGGCAGTCCTGGAGACCGTTGGAGTCGGCGTAATCTTTTCTAATGAGGTTGTAGTCCGGAGGGAGCAGATCGACGGGAATATCGTCGGCGTGGATCCACTTGTTGATGATCCCTTGGTCGCCGGCGTTGTAGCCACCGCGACCGGGGTGGGTGCGGGCGATATCCTGCAGGCGGGCGATGGTGGCGGCCCCTTGGAGGGCGCGACCGATGGAGAGGACCCCGCTGTTGATCTCGATCGGATGGCCTTTGTAGGCGCGGGTTGGCCGGAATCCGGAATCTGATACTGCTCGCAGGGGAGCGTTTCCCGGTTTGAACAGGGCAGGCGCGGGTTTCAGGCACAGGATATCGCTATCGAGGAAGATGTTTCGCGCGAAGCCGAAGTCGCTGAAGGCTTCGAATTTGAAAAACGTCTGAGCATGGCGTTGAGACCGCCGCTTCTGGTAGGGGCGGATGTCGGCGTAGGGCGCCGGGTCGATGGCGATGCGCCGATGACAGTGGGTGAGCAAAAAGGGATCTTCGAGTGCCGCTTCGTCCGCACTCAGTGCGATGATCGGAATGGGGGGATGGTGTCGGTGCCATGACTCGATCAGTCGACGGGTGCCCGGCAGGTAGAGCGAGTCGGTGAGGACGACGAGACAGCAGTCGGATGTGTGGGGATCCAATTCCAAGAGGGACAAATGGCTGCGATGAATGAGACGGAGTTCGCCCTGGGGTGTTGTTGAGACCGGATCGATTGTTTCAAGCTACCCGGTGAATTGGTAGGTGGTTTGGGCTCCAGAACCTTGCTTGGTTAGGCGGCCTTGCTGCACTCCGTCGCGGAGGTCGCGGCTCGCCGTGGCGGTGGATATGGTTTTGAACAAAGACAGGTAGTCCTTGCGGGAAAAACGCTGGTCGCCGATATGCCCAGCCGCGATGCGAAGTCGAACTTCTGGTGTCAGGGGTTCGGGTTTCAGGTCGTTCAAAAATTCCGTGAACGCCTCGGCAATGATGGCCAGGGAAGTTTCGATAAAAGGGGTGGCTTCACCCTGGCGGTCAGATGCTTCAAGCGCCGCGTAGTAGTCGCTTTGGTGGACGCGGATGAGTGACTCGACAGGAATGTATTGGAAGACCTCGTGATGCGACGTGAGCAGTAAGGTGTGCCAAAATCGTCCCAGCCGACCGTTCCCATCTTCGAAGGGGTGGATGAATTCGAATTCGTAGTGAAACACGCTCGCCCGAATCAACAGCGGGTGGGTTTGATCCGACAGAAACCCAAACAATTCGTCGATCAGATGCGGCACACGCTCGGCTGGTGGTGCGACATGGGACAGAGCCGTTCCTTTTATGATTCCGACGCCTCGGCGTCGCCAGCGGCCGGCTGATTTTACCAACCCTGCCATCATGGTTTTGTGTGCTCGCAGGAGGTCCTTTTTCGAAAACGGATTGAAGCGGTTCATAACATCGTAGGCTTCGATGGCGTTCAGCACCTCCCGAATATCTTTCGGAGGGGCCATTACCCTCCGGCCATCGATTAGAGCCGTTATCTGGTCGAGATTCAGCGTATTGCCTTCGATGGCCAGACTGCCGTGGACCGTGCGCACGCGATTTGACCTCCGCAAATGAGGTTGAGGTTTCGGCTGGTTGAGTCCTTCGATTCGACCAATCAACCGCTCGATCTGCCCGAGATATTGAAGGGCGGCAGGGGTGACAGTGAAGGAGGGCGTCATTTCCGTGATAGTATCATATGATGCTATAAATCCGGCAACCTAGATTTATTCCGAATTGGCTTCAAAAACGAGGGCGGACCGCAACAACCAGATGGCCTGAGGCGGAGCCCGAGCCGTAGGCTCGTTGGGTATCATGAGTAGCCCCTTCGTTTCCCGTATCGGTGGAGTCCTCAGTGCTGATATTGCCGTTCCTGAACACGAACGTGAGTTGCGCTTTTACTCGCGGGTTTTGACGACGGGAGAGAACCCGCTGTGGCAGGAGGACCTGATGAACAATCAGGGCGTGCCGATCATTGGTTTGGGTGAACGCACCGCGGAACACGCTGGCCTGCCTCTGCAATGGATGCCCCACTTTCAGGTGGAGGATATCGCGGCCAGTGCCGCACGGGCGCTTGAGCTCGGGGGGAGCGAACTCATGCACGGGAAGGATGACGAAGGGAAGAGCCAGTGGGCCGTATTGCGCGATCCCAATGGCGCAGCGTTTGGGCTTATCCCAGTCGTTTCAGCAGAACACCTGCCGCCGACTGAAGGTGATTCACCGCAGGGGCACATCGCATGGCTTGACCTGACGGTTCCCGATGCTGCTCCGGTCCGGGATTTCTACCAGGAGGTGATTGGTTGGACCGTGGAAGACGTCGAGATCAACGAGGCGGGTGAGTGCTACGTGGATTATACCATGTTGGGTGGAGATGGAAAACCCGCGGCTGGACTGTGTCATGCGCGCGGTCCCAACGCCGATATGCCGGGTAATTGGATGATCTATCTGCCGGTCGCTGACCTCGATGAAAGTCTCCGTCGTGTGGCTGAAGTGGGCGGCAAGGTCCTCAAGGACGCCACCAGCCCCGATGGCAGTTTCCGATTCGCCGTAATCCAAGATCCCGTCGGTGCGATCTTGGTCCTGCACCCGGTGGGTTGAGCCCGCCGAGAATGGTCAGGCGAGCAGGCGCTGGACGACCCAGAACAGAGCGATGAAGGCGATCCCGATGGAGGCGGGCACGGCGATCCATTTTTGATACCAAGATCGACTGCGCCAAGGGCCAAGGACAGCCACCAGGAGCGCGACAAAAGCGAGTTGGCCGAGCTCCACCCCCACGTTGAAGCCCACCAACGCGCCCCAGAACCCACCGGCGGCGTGGTCAGTCGCCACCAACGCCCGGGCGAAGCCCATCCCATGCAACAAGCCGAAGCCGGCGATGAGGGCGTAGCGTGTTTTCCCCGGCTCGTTTGAGCGGAGATTCTCGAATCCGATGTAGGCGATCGAGGCGGCGATGAGCACCTCTACAGCTCGATCGGGCGGCTCAATGATGCGCAAGCTGGCGAGTCCCAGCGTGAGGGTGTGGGCCAACGTGAAGATACTGATTTGTCCCGCGAGGGCCATCCACGAGCGGGCGGCGAGGAACAACCCCGCGACAAAGAGTAGATGGTCGACTCCCCCCGGTAACAGATGTCGGAACCCGAGACCGATGTAGTGCGGCACGGACTCATACCACGCGATTGATTCGGCTGCTGAGGCCCTGGTCGTCGCGGGGGCCATCGGTGAACTTTCCGCCCGCCATACGAGTCGCGGACTCGGCTGGTGGGTCACAATCCAGCGGCTACGGTTTTTGCCCGTAACCGCGCTGGCCAGGGTCACGGCGATGGGTTCTTCAAACGTGAATCCCGGACGAAACGTCAGATGCAGCTCTTGGCTGTCGGGGTCGACCTGACCCCTAAACCGCACGGTCGTCCGTGGCCATTTAAAGGGGCTTTCGAAGTCAGCGAGAGTGGCATCTCCCGGTGGTTCGATGGCGACGACTTGTAACTCGACGCGAGCAGCGTCGGCCCGCAGATCAATCGAATCGGCCAGCCGGTTCCACCGATGGGCCTGCGCCGTGAGGGCATCGGCACCGCCCTGTTGGGCGAAGGCGAAGTAGGCGTCTGCCGAACCGAATTCCTGCAGCAGATCGACGCGCAGTTCCAAACTCACCGCGCCGGTCTGGTCCACCTCGACCGTCGCGTAGGTCATGTTGAGCAGGTGCGCGCGCAGGAAAGGCGCGCCCCCGCTTAGCACGAAAGCGGCGAGAATGAGCAGTCGAACGCGGATGCGCGCACCTACCACAGCACTGGGTGGAGCTCGCCGGTGGTCACGTTGACGAAGCCACCCGGGTTACCCTCGTAGGGCGCGACGAGTTGCCACTTCCACGGGGCGGCGGTGAGGAAGGCGAAGCGCATGCGCTCAGGTAGTCCCGGGTTGCCGATCCACGTCATGTCGTCGGCCGCAGCGTGAAGCGATTCAACCTCGGCGGCGACTTCCTCGACGGGCCGCGCGGTGATGAGCCCGGCCAGTTCGAGCCGCACCGTGGCGATCACTTTGCCTTCGGCGACGAGAGCCCAGCCGCCTTGCATGTCGGCGACGGTGTTGGCCGCCAGCGCCATGGCTTCGTCGTCGTTGCCGAGCACCCAGATATTGTGCAGGTCGTGAGATTGGGAACTGGCCAATGCGGAGCCGGGGGTGAGCGGTCCGACGTTTTGCCAGAACATTTTGGAAACGGCGGCGGTGCCGTGATAGCGATCAACGACAGCGACCTTGCTGATGTTGCGATCGAGGTCGGGTTGAACGGATCCGTCAGCCTCCACGGGTAGGGTTGTGCGCATGAAGTCGGGCTCAAAATAGAACGGCTGCATTAGGGCGACTTCGACTTCGGTCCGACCGGTGGGGGCGGTGATGGTGAAGTCGGCCGGGGTGAGCGACCGTCCCACTTTCATGGTCTCGTGGGCCCAGGCAGGGTAGCCGATCTCCGGGATCGGTAGCAGGTAGTCTTCGCCCTCGCTCGCGATGCGGCCGTTCGCGATGACGCGGGTGATCGAAACCGTGGCGGGGTCGTCGAGCAGGACGATATCAGCGTAGCGTCCCGGCGCGAGCGATCCGACCAGGTGCTCCACATGGAAGTGGCGGGCGGTGTTGTAACTACCGAGCTGATACGCGGTGATGACGGGCACGCCACTCTCGATGGCGTTGCGAATGTTATAGTCCATGGCGCCAAGCTGCAGGGTGGCGGCGACGTCGCGGTCGTCGGTGGTGACCGAAACATTGCTCCAATCCTCAAGCCCTTGTTCCAAGAGGTAGGGGAAGAGCACCCGGACGGTGTCGGGCCGCACTTCGAGGAAAACACCGCGTTGGAGTTTGAGCCAACCCTCGTGGGCGAGGCGCACTTCGTGATCGGAAGAGAGACCGGCGGCGGCGAACGCACTGATCTGGTCGACCGTGGTGAGGCCACTGCCATGACCCTCGATGACGCCACGGTTGTCCCAGGTGGCCTGCATCATGCCCCAAATGCGCGCATTGGCGGGGGCGTCGCGATTACTCACCGCCGGCCAATCCATCACCTCGCCCAGCCCGGGGACGCGGAGGTCCTGTTTCATGAAGGCGTCCATTTCTTCGTAACCGTAGTAGCCGCCGCCAAATTCGTAGGCGGTGGGAGGCGTGGCGGAGCCGATAGCCGGGAAAATCTTAAGGGGACTGCCGGCTTTCTCAGCTTTGAGCCAGAACTCCGCGTTGTAGTCTCCGACGACGTTGGAAATTTCGTGGGAGCCTTCCATCGTCCAGGTGTTGCCTCGGGGAATCACGAGTGCGGCTTCGTATTCGGGTGTGAGGTAGCTGCTTTCGATGTGTTTGTGGGACTCGCCGAAGCCAGGCACCGCCCACTCGCCCGTGGCGTCGATCTCGTTGTGCGCCTCTCCCGGCCAGGTGCCGGTGGGGCCGACCCAAGCGATGCGTTCCCCAGACACCACAATATCGTGGTCGGGCATCCACATGCTGGTATGGACATTGAGCACATTGGCGCCGCGCACGATCAAGTCGGCGGGAGTGCGGCCCAACGCCACGTCGATGGCATCTTGTCGGGCGAGCACCTCGGGGCTGAACGGCTTGGCTGATAGCGAGGAAGCCCACCCAAACAGGCAGGCCATTCCACCAAGAACAAGCCGGAGCCGAGGGAGAGGATGGTGAGATAAATGATGAAGCATGGGGGCAGAGTGCAGATTTGATACCAATCCAGTGCCGGTCTAGAGTCGGGGTCGGCCGGTTGCCAGGGAGGTTGAATTATCGATCAAAAGCACCCAACCTCATGGCCCTCTGATCCGCACCGAACAAGACTGATCAAAGCGAAGTCCCCTTGGCCCGCCGGCACCCAGTGAGAGTTGGCTTCGTTCAGCTCCGTTCTCCCCAATTACCCCACCGATGAAATACTCCCCCGACGAAGCGAAATCTCTCAAGACCGACTATGATCGTGATGGGTTTGTCGCGTTGCGCGGTTTTCTGAGTCTGGTCGAGTTGCAGACACTCAAAGACAACCTCGAGCGCTACATTGCTGAGGTGGTGCCAACGCTCCCGAAGGAAGACGTTTTCTACGAAGACAAGGCCGATGCCTCGACGCTCAAGCAGCTGATTCGGATGAGCCAGAACGACGCTTTTTTTGCCGAGATGCAGAACCAAGGTGTGTTTCGCGAAGTGGCCGAGATTCTGTTGGGTCGCGAGGTCGCGCCGCAGAATCTCCAGTTCTTCAACAAGCCCGCCAAGATCGGCGCCCCGACGCCGCCCCACCAGGACGGCTACTACTGGATGATCACCCCGATGGAGGGCTGCACCATGTGGCTGGCGTTGGAAGACGTGGACGAGGAAAACGGCTGTGTCCGCTATGCCCGCGGGTCGCACTCGGAAGGCGTGCGCGAGCACGGTTGGACCAACACGCTTGGATTCTCTCAAGGCCTACGAGATTTTCCCACCGAATCAGATCAAGCCAATGAGGTCGTCATGCGCGCCCAGGCCGGGGATCTGCTCGTACACGATGCTATGACAGTGCACTGGGCGGATGGAAACTCTTCCGAGAATCGGAGCCGCCGGGCGATGGGTTTGGTTTACTACTCTGACCGGGCCGAGACGGACGAAGTCGCACGCGACGCCTACAAAAAGAAGCTCCACGACTCGCTTCAGGCCGCGGGCAAGATTTAGATCCATCAAGCTCCGAGGCGTGAAAATCGTTCCAAGAACTCTTTCGTTAATTTGCCTGGGTCTGGCCCTGCTGCCTCCGGCCGCCGCGGGAAAGGAAAGCATGTTAGGCAGTGAGCTTTCCGGGGCATTGAAACTCATTGATCTCTCGCAGGATACCTCACGCCAAGTCATCGTCGATGAAGTCCCGGGTCAGTATCTCGGCCAGCCCAACACGGTTCTGCTCGCCGACAACCGGACGATCGTCGTCGCCTACCCGGAGGGACACGGGCATCCGAACACGCTCGTGAAACGGAGTCTGGATGGAGGGCTCACCTGGAGTGATCGGCTGCCGACACCGGACAACTTTACCGCTGACCACTACGCGCCGACCCTTCACCGGCTCACGGATGAAAATGGGGTCGAACGTATTCATCTAATGGTCGTCACCCCCGTGGCGAAGCAGTCGTTTTCGGAAGACGGCGGTATCACGTGGTCGCCGTTCCAGCACTTGTACACGGACATCTCAGGGCGGGGAAATGCTCCTCCGATGTCCATCATCGCCATCCATGATTCGAGCGGCCGGCCCGTGCCGGGATCCTACTTCGCGATGTATCAAGTGCGGGAACGGGACGCTACCCGGGACGACATGTTTTTGCTCCAGATAAAAACGCGGGATGGCGGCCGGACCTGGACACGGCCCCGGCGGGTGGGAAACCACCCGGACTTTCCGGGAGCCCAACCCGCCGAGCCCGGCATCATCCGGTCTCCCGATGGCAAACAGTTACTCTGCCTGGTGCGTGAGAATGCTCGGCTCTACCCCAGCCTGTTCATGACGTCCGATGATGAGGGAGAGACGTGGTCGGACCTACAGTCACTGCCGTCAGCTTTAACCGGCGATCGCCATAATTTGATCTATGCGCAGGATGGGCGTTTGGTGGTCACCTTTCGTGATCTGAAGCCGCAGAAGGTCTTTCTCGCGGACGGGACGAAGGACTTTGTGCAGGGGCCGTTTCACGGCGACTTTGTGGCGTGGATCGGCCGGTATGAGGACATCATCCGTGGCGATCCCGGGCAGTTCAAAGTCAGACTGATCGACAACAAACGGACGCCCTGGGACACCGGTTACTCAGGCATAGAGCTCCTGCCGGATGGCACGGTGGTGTCGACGACCTATGGGGTGTTGGAGGAGGGCGAGCAGCCATTGGTCGTGAGTATCCGCTACCGGCTCGCTGAACTAGATGCGTTGGTCGACCAGCCGGCTGGTCGGGCTGGGCCGTGAGGCGTGACGGGTAGAGGGGGAAGCATACTGCTACCTCAGAATGGGCGGAGCGGGGCGGACGCGTTGGACGGGCTGCGGTGTCGCGGCCGGTGGCTTGGCGGTCGGCTTGCGGGTTTCGATCTTGGGCTGAGCGGGGCGAGGAGCGGGACGCGGGGTCACCGCCACGCGGGTGGGTCGCGGTTGGGGCGTCGGCCGGGCCGTAACTTTGGTGGGGGTGGCTCCGGGGGGCGACGTGCTCACCGTCGTCGTGCGTGGCGGGGTGAATGCAACGGTGCGTTGAGCCGGGCGGGGTCGCGGGGTGGAGGCGACAGACTGGGTTGGCCTGGTGGTGCGCGACTCCGGGGGAGCCGAGTAGCCGCGCGACGGCGGCGGAGTCGTGCGGCCGCGGTTGGCGTATTCCGGGCTGCGTTTGAGGGCCTTGCGCAGGTGAGACTCATACCAACCGTCCCGGGACATTTTGTTGGTGTAGAAATCGAAACCGGCGGGGTCGGGATCACGCCCCAGCACTTCGCGGTAAACTTTGTTCACGACCGCAGGGATCGTTTGCTGGTGGTATTCTTCGCTCTTGCGCAGCTCTTTGCGCAGTCGCGATTCGCTCCAACCGCGTTCGATCATGGTGTAGTAGTAGGTGCGGCGACCCTCGCGATCGGGATTGCGACGCAGCACGTCGCGATAGGCTCGGTCAATTTTGCGAACGACGGACGGATCCATGCGGTAGCCGTGGCCATGGCCATAACCGGGGCGGCGTCCGCAGCCACTGCCGGGTCCGTGCGTGCAACCCACGGGGCAGGCAACGATGATCGTGACCGGGGGAGAAGGAGGGACGACCACGACGGGAGGGGGCGGAGCGACAACTACGGGCGGAGCCACCACGACCGGTGAATGGGGCGGACCGCCGACGGGTCCGTGTTCACAGATCATTTCCTCCGTGTGGGCGGTGATGATAAGCGACGAGATATCGTTGTCCCAATCGTCGTAGCGGCCTTGGCGCACGAGTTCGAGGTCGGCCTCGCTCTCCATCAGCGTGATGACATCGCCTTCGAATTCATCGCGTTCATAGAGGGTGACGTGGGCGTGGCCTTCGATCCAGATGGATGAGATGCGGTTGTCGGCGCGGCGGCCGCTGGCGAAACGCACGTCGTCGACATCCTCGAGGTGGACACCGACGGGTAGGGTGATGGATTCGCCGCGGAAGTCGGGCAATTCATAAAGGGTTACCAGGACCTCGGCGTAGGGATCGATGGGGTCCTCTCCCGGGTAGGGCTCGAACTGGGCTACGCTGGACAGGGGGACAAGGGCCAGGAAGGTGAGAGCAGTGAGGGGGCCGGAGGAGTTCATGCGGTTTGGGACGAACCCCGGACCGCGGATATTCAAAAAATATCTGTGAAGCAGGGCTGTTTTTGCCCACGGAACACACGGAAGACGCGGAATGAGCCGAACCACCCCGCACCTGTCGTTCCCCCACGGCTGTTACGACGTCCACGGACAGCTCTCGT
>CAKZMS010000387.1 GCA_937128785.1 uncultured Opitutaceae bacterium
CAGTCGCCCGGCTCCGGATCCTGTCCGCCGGCGCGGCGCGCGGCGGCGATGGCTGCCCGCCCGACCTCCATCTCGGCGACCGCGGAGCCGAAGGCCGCGGCCTCCGTGGGGGGGCGCGGCGCCGCGCTCCCGGCGCCGGCCAGCAGCGTGCCGAGCAAGACCTGGCGGTCGTGGGTGAGTTTTTTGCGTTTGGATTTCGACATGCTATTCAGTTGTCAGTTTTCAGCTATCAGCAGTCAGTTCTCAGGAATGAGTTTTCAGCAGTCAGCCATCAGCCTTCAGTTTTCAGAAATCAGTTTTTGCTGGGTTTTCCGTCACGCAGTCGTCGGATCAAACCTCCCAGCATGCGTTTGATTTCAGCGATCTCCCTCGAAAGCTCAACGTGGGATTGATCGGGTAGGTATCCGAGGTCTTGTGACAAAAGGAGATGGTATTCCGCTTCGCTGGCGGAGCCATGGGCGATCTCAGCGAAACGAGCCAGCTCAGTTGAACTGCTCCGACCGCAACCCTCCGCCAGATTGGCCGGGACCGAGGCGCTCGCTCGTCTCAGTTGGGAGACCAGACCATATTTCTCATCGGGGGGGAATCCCCGAGTGATCTGATAAACCTTCAGTGTGAAAAGGTGGCTTCGATTCCACACATCGAGTTTGCGATAGTCCTGCACGGGGTCGGGTCTAAATCTGATTTCTGAGGACTGAAAACTGAGAACTCATTCTCTTCAGAGTCCGTATTTTTCCAGACGCCGGTAAAAAGCGCTGCGGCTGAGACCAAGTTCCTCGGCGGCCTTGCGGGCGTTTCCGTCGCAGCGAGCGAGGGTTTTTTTGATGAGGTAGGACTCCACCTCTTCGATACTCATGTCTTCGATTTGTGGGGTTGCCTGGCCGGCGTTCAGCCCGAGGTCATTCACGTGGATCACCTTGCCTTGGGCCATGAGACAACCGCGCTCAACCGCGTGGTCGAGCTCGCGGACATTTCCGGGCCACGAGTAACCGCGCATGGCCTCAATGGCGGAGTCGTCAAATCCGGTGATGCCTTTGGCGTAGCGCTTCACATGGGCCTTCAGGAAAAACTGGGCGAGGAGTTCAATGTCTTCGCGGCGCTCCCGCAGCGGCGGCAAATGGATGTGAATGGTGTTGAGCCGGAAAAGCAGATCCTGGCGAAACGCACCTTCGGCGACCTGCTTTTGCAGATCCGCATTCGTGGCGGAGACCAAACGAACGTTTGAGGTGAACGTCTTGGATGAGCCCACGCGCTCAAACTCGCCGGTCTCCAGCGTGCGCAGAATCTTGGCCTGCTGGGACAGGGGAATGTTGCCGATCTCATCCATGAAGAGCGTGCCGCCATCGGCCAGTTCGAAGCGGCCCGCGCGGTCGGTCTTGGCATCGGTAAAAGCCCCGCGAACGTGGCCAAACAGTTCGCTCTCAAAGACGCCCTCCGGCAGTCCGCCCATGTTGACGGATATAAAGGGATCCTGGCCGCGGGTGGAAACGGCGTGGAGGGCGCGGGCGATCAGTCCTTTGCCGGTGCCGTTTTCCCCGGTGATGAGGATGTTGGCGTCGGAGGGACCCACGCGGGCGATCATCTCGAGCACCGGACGCATGGCCACGGACTCGGCGATCAAGGTCGGGCCGGAATCCTTGCCGCGGAGGATCTGGTTTTCCTGTTCGAGTCGTCGATACGCCCGCACGGCGCTGCCGAGTTCGACTTGGGTTCTGACAATCGTGAGCAGGCGGGGGTTGTCCCATGGCTTGGTGACAAAGTCCTTGGCGCCGCGTCGCATGGCTTCGACGGCGACTTCAACGCTGGCCCAGGCCGTCATCACCACGACGGGCAGGTTGTTGTCCAAATTCTGCAGCTTATCGAGCAGGTCGAGTCCCTCCTCGCCGGACGTGGTATCCCGGGCGTAGTTCAGGTCGATCAGGACCAGAGCGTAGTCTTTTGCCTCCACGGCGCGGAGCACCGCTGCCGGAGACTTAACGGTATCGATTTGATAACCCTCGCTCTTCAATAAAAGCCTCAGTGCCTCAAGCACATCGGGTTGGTCATCGGCGACAAGAATCCGGGGGGACGCGGCAGGCATAAGGCAGTGATCTCGGGCGTAAGGCGGGTGTCAAGAAGCGGCTACGGTGTTTTAGCTGTGAGCGAGAACACGACGTGGACGACGAACGTTGGATTGTCGGCGGATGGCAGGACGCTGGCCGATGAGTTCGGTCGATCCAAAAACCTCGTTGGCAGGAGTAAGTATCACGGCCTGATCCTCGGTGGTGAGGTTCTGGAAGGAGCGACCGTAGTCGCTACCGAGCGTAAGCAGCACGAACGAAATGATGAACGTGCCGAACGGCAGGGTGAAGGGGGCGGAACCGATGGTGACACCGGCAGTTTCGGCCGCGGCAGCCGCCACGATGCCGAAAACAGAGAAAAGAACAAGGTAGGCGAGTTTCGATTTCATGATGTTAAGTTGGATTGATGATTCTGCTTGAATTTGAAGTTGAATCACTACCTGCACTCGCCGTGCCAACTGAATCCATAGAATCCTAAGTGCATAATGGGTAGTTATATAAAAACTTACGGGGCTTTTGCTTCCATCCTCGAGCTCCAGAATTATTGCGCGGGCGGGAAGCAGAAATCCCAAAATCGGAACCGCCGGTCGATCGAAAGGCTTTGATGCTGCGTTCGTCCGATTTTCGCTTATGCTTACCGCCATGAATTCACCCCAATTCATTGTCGCGCTGGACCAGGGAACGACCAGTTCCCGCACCGTCATCTACGATCATAATGCGCAGACGGTGGCGAAGGCCCAGCTGGAGTTTACGCAGCACTACCCGCAGTCGGGTTGGGTGGAGCACGATGCCAATGAGATTTGGAGTAGCCAGCTCGCGACGTTGCAAAAGGCCGTCCACGAAGCCGCCGCTACGATGAAGGATATCGCCGCCGTGGGCATCACCAATCAGCGCGAAACCCTGGTGGTGTGGGACAAACGATCGGGCCAACCGGTCGGGCCCGCCATCGTGTGGCAGGATCGCAGAACCGCGCAGGACTGTGCGAAACTGGAAGCCGACGGAGCAGGGGTGATGGTTCGGCAAAAGACCGGGCTGCGTTTGGATCCTTATTTCACCGGCACCAAACTGGCGTGGTTATTACGTCGGGATGGTGATCTGCGGAAGCGGGCGGAAGCGGGTGAGATTTTGGCTGGAACCGTCGACAGTTGGCTGATCTGGAATCTTACCAAGGGGGAGGTTCACGCGACGGATGCCAGCAATGCTTCGCGCACGCTCTTGTTTAACATCGATCATGGCGACTGGGATGACGAACTGCTGCAGCTATTGGACATTCCGCGCGCCATATTACCGCAAGTGTGTGATTCCTCGGCGGTGCTAGGTGAAGTGGCGGACGGTCTGCCGGCGGCGGGAGTACCGATTTCTGGGGTGGCCGGAGATCAACAAGCCGCTTTGTTTGGCCAAGGCTGTTTCAATCCGGGTATGGCCAAAAACACCTACGGCACCGGGTGTTTTCTTTTGATGCAGACCGGAGCGAAGCGGGTTGCGTCGGACCACGGGCTTTTGACCACGGTCGCCTGGCGATTAGGCGGCAAACTGAGCGATGCCTTGGAGGGCGCGGTTTTTGTGGCGGGGGCGGCTGTTCAATGGGCTCGCGACGAACTGGGGTTGGTCCAGACGGCCGAGGAGTTGAGCGAGCTTGCCGGAACCGTAGAGACTGCCAACGGGGTCATCTGCGTGCCCGCCTTCACGGGATTGGGCGCGCCGCACTGGGATCCGTTTGCCCGGGGAGCCCTCGTGGGGCTCACCCGCGGAACGAATCGGGCCCATTTTTGCCGGGCCATCCTGGAAAGTATCGCGCTGCAAAGTTGTGACCTGATTACGGCGATGGAAAAGGATAGTGGTGTCGCGCTGCAGGAATTGCGGGTCGACGGTGGAGCGACCGCCAGCGACCCATTGATGCAGATTCAGGCGGACCTCCTTGGTTGCCCGTTGGTGCGGCCGCAGGATCTGGAAACCACCGCGCTGGGCGCGGCCCATTTAGCGGGATTGGCCGTAGGTTTCTGGAATGATCGCGATGAACTAGGGAAACACTCGTTTATCGACCGGTTGTTCAGACCGAATTCGGACACCGAGGTATCACAGCTCAAAACCGACTGGAAGCGGGCGGTCGAGCGGTCGAAGACCTGGGTCGTGGATGAGTAGTATTCCTAGTATCATTACTAACTTACCTAAATTAGTAAAAACGACTTGAAGCCCCTTGGGTGAAGCGGCACGTTTTCCCTTCGCTCATGAGCTCTGAACAAGAAGCAACCAAGCCACTGGCTGCCAACGAAGGCATCAAATCCGCGTCGAATTTTCTGCGCGGCACCATCGCGGAGGAACTGCAGGATGAATCCACGGGGGCAATAAATGCTGATAATCAGCAACTAACCAAATTTCACGGTCTCTACATGCAGGATGACCGTGACCTGCGGCGGGAACGTCGCCAAGCCAAGCTCGAGAAGGCCTTCTCGTTCATGCTTCGGGTCCGCCTCCCGGGTGGACGCTGCACGCCGGCTCAGTGGCTCATGCTCGACAAATTGGCCGACGAACGGGCTAACGGGACCCAGCGCCTCACCACGCAGCAAACTTACCAGTTACACGGCAGTCGCAAAGGTAACCTGAAGCCCCTGATTAAAGGAATGGACGAGGCGCTGATGGATTCCATCGCGGCGTGCGGTGATGTGAACCGCAACATCATGGCTCCGCCGAATCCGGAGCGCAGCGCGGCTCATGCGGCCATGTATGATCACGCCAAGGCGTTGTCCGAGCATACGCTACCCAAAACGCGCGCTTACCATGAAATCTGGCTGGATGGCGAAAAAGTCGCGGGTGGGGAGCCTGAAGTTGAGCCGCTCTACGGGGAGACTTATCTGCCCCGGAAATTCAAAGTCGGCTTCGCCATACCGCCGTCCAATGACGTGGATGTCTATTCGCAGGATCTCGGTTTTATCGGTGTCGTCGAAAACGGTGAGCTGGTGGGCTACAACGTAACGGTGGGAGGTGGTCTCGGCATGAGTCACGGCAACGAGGAAACCTTCCCTCGTCTGGCGGAACCCCTGGGATTCATTACCACCGATCAGGTCAATGCCATCGGCGAAGCGATCATTGCGACACAGCGCGACTACGGCGATCGCACCAACCGCAAGCACGCCCGTCTGAAATACACGATCGAAGACCGGGGCTTGGTCTGGTTCCGCGGTGAAGTGGAGAGTCGCTCGGGTATTACTTTTTCAGATACACGGGATGTGACCTTCACCACGATCGAAGACCCGCATGGCTGGCACGAGTGCACCGACGGAACCTGGTTCTATGGACTGCACGTCCTGAGTGGACGGATCAAGGATCGCGAGGGTTGGCCGATGAAGACGGCTCTGCGCGAAGTCGCCCAGATTCACACGGGAGACTTCCGTCTCACCCCTTCTCAGAATGTCACCATTTCCGGCGTGACCGCCGACGCCAAAGCCGAGGTTGAGGCGATCCTCGCGAAACATGGCTTGGACGGAGAAAACCAGCAGACCCGGTTGCGTCTCAATGCGATGTCCTGCGTCGCCCTGCCGACCTGTGGGTTGGCGCTGGCGGAAAGTGAACGCGTGTTGCCCGAAGTGCTGGAGAAATTTGATGCGGTGCTGGAAGAGGCAGGTCTGTCGGACGATGCCATCAGTCTGCGCATGACCGGTTGCCCGAACGGGTGTGCCCGTCCTTATCTGGCCGAGATCGGGTTCGTCGGCAAGGCGCCCGGAAAATATGCGCTCTACATTGGAGCGAAATATAATGGTTCCCGGCTCAATCGTCTGGTTTCGCCCAAGTGCACGGTCGACGAGGCAGTGGAGCTGTTGCGCCCGGTCATCAAGAAGTATGCAACCGAGCGCCAGGATGGCGAAGAGTTCGGCGATTTCTGTGACCGCGCCGTGCTGCCCGAGGATGCGACCTTCCACAGCGTCGGCTCCGGACTGCGGATCTAACCGTTAAGCAAACGCCAGATTCCCGGCGCTGGCGTTCCTCCGAAAGGAAATCTGGCGTTTTATTGATCACGCGTTCTGCCTTTTTGGCGTGACCCTGCGACCTCGTTCACCGTTGGCCCTTGGCGCGCTGGTGATAGTCATCGGGGCGGGTTTCGCCGCCTACACGGAGCACGTGTGGGAGGACTATTACATCACTTTTCGCGCCAGTAAGCATCTGGCGACGGGGGAGGGCTTGGTTTTCAATCCCGGCGAAAGGGTGCATACCTTTACCTCGCCCTTGGGGGTATTGTTACCCGCGCTTACTGCCTGGCTGGTGGGACCTGATGAGGACCTTCTCGCCTTGTGGGGCTTTCGGTTGATCAGTCTCTTCGCCTTGGCCGGGGGCGCGGTTTTCCTCGCTCGCGCAGCGCAACGAATGGGGATGGCGGCAGTGGTAGCATGGTTGGCGGGGCTGTTGTTGGCGATGGATGGCAAGACCCTGGATTTTTCCATCAACGGAATGGAGACCGGCATATGGGTGCTGTTTTTGGCCTATGCGATCTGGGCATGGGCTGCCCTGAACTAGGCAGCGTATCGATTAAAGAGTTGGAGGGCATCACATT
>CAKZMS010000388.1 GCA_937128785.1 uncultured Opitutaceae bacterium
CCTTCAAATCGGGGTAGAGTTTTTTGATCGTTTCGGGGGACTCGGTGTAGAAAAGCGAGCGGGAGTCGCCTTCGGTGGAGTAGCGGAAACCGAAGAGCTTTTCGCTGTCGGCGAATCCGAGGGTCATCTGAATGGCGTTTTCGGTGCCGACGGCCGCGGCATGGTGTTCGACCAATCCAATCGCCTTTTCGACGGCCGACTTCGGGTCTTTTTGCAGGCCAAACGTGAGGGCGAGGAAGAAGATCATCTCCGAGTCGGTATTGCCGCGCATGAACGGGAAGTAGTGCGGGTCGATGGCGACGGTCAGCTCGCGGCGGATTTTTTCGAAACCGCGGATGAGACCATTGTGCACCATCATCCAGTTCGCGTAGTGGAACGGGTGACAATTGGTGGACTGCACGGGCGTGCCGGTGGAGTGGCGGATGTGCGCCAGGTAGAGGGGAGACTCAATGTGGTAGGCCAGTTCCTGGAGGTTCTTGTCGTTCCAGGCGGGCAGGACGGAGTGGTAGAATCCGGGGTCGTTATTACGACCATACCACCCGACGCCGAGGCCGTCACCGTTGGTGGGGTAGGCGGCCATCCGGGCCGACATGCTCTGATCAATGAGCGAGTGCTGAGGACGCACAATCAGGTTTTCGAGGGGGGCGGGTTCTCCGGAGTAAGCAAGCCAGCGGCACATGATGTTTTGTTGGGTTTCCGCCGGCGCTCATCGAGCTTTGGCGAGATTGAAGGTTCAGCGGTTAAAAGGGTTTTGGTCGGTAAATCGAAAATCCAAAATCAAGAATGGAAAATCCTGTCATTCAACCCAGCCGAGCACGTCTTTGAGCACGGACCAGCGGGGTTGGATGGCGTCGGGGTTTTGGCCGAGAATCCAGTAGTTATAGACCTTGTCGCGGAACCCGTTCTTCTCCTTGAGCACCAGCCAGGTGTTCATGAAGTTGAGGTAGTCGGGTTGATTGAGGGGAAGGCCAAAGGCGATGGGAACCCGGGAGGATGATCCCGAGGGCACCACAATCGAGTATTGCGGATAGAGCAGGGTCCAGGCGGCGCCGACTTCGGCCGGATAAATCAGAGCATCGACGTCGGGCATTTGTCCGCGGAGGAAGGCCCGGGGGTTGTCGACATCCGTCACGGTCGCGTGGGGCACGGCGGCGGCGATGGGTTCCCGGTAGTAGGGCACGTTCTCCATCGCGAGGTGCAGGTCGGGCATGGCGATCACGTCGGCGATCTCCTTGTATTTCTCCCGGTCCCGGTCGAGCACGAGGAACCCCATGGTGTGTTGCGTGTAGGGCAGGGTAAAGGCGCTGACGGTGGAGCGGTCGGGAGTGACGATCACGCCGCCCACCTTGATGTCGATCCGCCCGTCCTTAAGCATCGCGGCGGATTCGCGGGCATCGATCCGGTGAATCACCAATTTGACGTCAAGGTCCCGCGCCAAGGCGTGCATGATCTCCATGTCGAAGCCCACGACCTCAGCCTTGTCGTTGCGATAGGCGTAGGGTAGCTCGTCCGCGCCGTAGCCGACGCGCAGGGTGCCGCGCTCCGTGATCACTTCCAGTCGGGAGCGGCTCTGCTGAGCGGGGGACAACGGTTCGAGGTCGTTCACCATCACCTGCGTCGGTTGGTTCATCAGCCTCATGGTCTCGAAGGTCTTGGCCCCGGTGTAATCGTATTTGACCAGCCAGCCCATCAACAGTCCGAGTCCCCACAGCGCAGCGGCCGCGATGGCGAGGTGCACTCCCAGGGCCTCGATCAAACCGCGCCACTTGAGGCGATTGAGCACGGCTGAAGTCACGAGCAGACAGATGACAAACCCGTGCAAGGCGGCCATGCCGGTGGCGAAGCGGGCCGTCACGACACTGCCGAGCAGGTAGAGCTGAAACTGGTCCGCGGGCAGGTTGAACAGGTCGAGCATGAACGGTATGGCCACCGCCATGCTGCCGAAGGCCGACATCGTGCCCATGATGAGATACGAGGGGTATTGGCCGAGGGAGAGCGGCGAACCCAGATACCATCCGGAAAACAGGATGAAACCCAACCCCATCAACGTGCCGACACTGGGAAAACTGTAGGCGGTGGGCACCATGACCGCGACGACTGAATCGGAGTCCTCCGAGTCCATGCCTTTCGACGCGATCAACTCCTTACAGCGCTCGGCGATCATTGGCAGCACGACAAGAACGGTGCCGGTGGCGAACGCCGTGACCATGGCCTCACCGGCCAGTTTGCGCATGTCACGGTAGTGGAAGGGAGTGCCCCAGGAGACGAAGAGGGGCATGGCGACGAAGGCCAGCAGCAACCACAAGACGAGGTAGGCCCACAGGAAAATCTGGAGGCGTCCCAGATCTTCGGGTTGCAACGTGCCGGCGGCCGAGGCGGAGATGGCAAAAATGCCGTAGGGGGCGAGTTTGGCCACAAACGAAGCCATTTTCATGAGGGCATCGCTCAGGTTGCCGAGGATGAGCAACAACGTGTCCTTGTTCTCGACCTGGATGAGACCGACTCCGAGGAGGAGCGAAAACACCACCACCGCGGGCACAATGGTATTGGCCAGGGCCGAAAAAACATTGGATGGGATGTAGAGTGTGAGGAAGTCGATCGACTGCCGCGTCTCCACCAAACTTGAACTGAAGAAACTGGCGGCCTCCCACTCGGGGTAGGCGAGGGGCAGCAGCCCGTTGGTCAGCATGGTGGTCATCCACAGGAACAACACCAGGCTGGCCGCCCGGGCACCGATGCGCGCCGCGGTGCTGGCTTTGAGGCGACCCAGTCCACCGACGATGGAGGCCAGCAGATAGGGCAGCACCGTCATTTGCAGGAGCCGCACGTAGGTATTACCCGCGATCTCCAGCTTGCCGGCCGGTTCTCCGATGAAGAGACCGGTGAGCACCCCGAGAATCAGCCCCAGAATGACCTTTTGGAAGGAGCTGAGTTTGCGCGGGAGACGGAGTTTCTTCATGCGGACCGGGCGGTCAGATGGCGGTGATCACTTGTCTGGGGCTGGTTCGCCTTCCGGCTGCGTCGAGTCCTCGGGCGATAACACGCCGGGCGGATCGAATTGCTGCAGGAGCCAGTAGCCCCCCACGAGTGAGAGCACCAGCAGGCTGAGTCCCAGCAGGAATTCCCCGGTAATGTGATGGAAATCGAGTTGGATGATGTGGCGCGCCACGGCGATGGCCCCGACGATCAACACCGTCTCGAGTCGGAACCGGCGATGACTGTTGTAGGTGCGGATTGTCTCCAGTATCTCGATACCAATCAGCACCACAAACACTCCGGCAATCGCCCGTTGGAAGCTGGCCTGCAGGGCCCAGGTATCCTGGATAAACTGACCCTTGGTGAAAATTCCTTCGATAAAAGCGACCACCAACCAGAAGCACACGAATCCGAGAATCACCATCAGCAGCACCGCCATCGCGTGCAGGATCACGGATTCGAACCGATGGGTGTATTTCATCGGCGAGCTCATTTGGTCTTCACGTGGACGTTGAGGGATTCGTCTTCCGGCACGGGGTCTTTTTTAGCCACATGCTGCAGCAGGTAGAAACCCGCCACCAACGAGAAGATCAGCGCGCCCATGCCGGCCATGAACATGCCGGTGACGTGGTGGAAATCCATTTGGATTACGTGGCGGGCGACAGCGATAGCTCCCACCACCAAGACGATCTCCAGGCGGAAGCGGCGGTGCGCTTTGTAGGTCCGGATGGTTTCCAATAGCTCGATGCCGATCAGGACGACGAAGATCCCCGCCATCGCTCGTTGGAAACTGGCCGACAGATCGTACGTGTCCTTGATCTCATACTTCGTGCCATTGATCAGGGTCTCGATCATGGAGAACCACAGCCAAAAGGCGGCGAAGGCCAAAATCATCATGAGCAGAATTGCCATGACATGCAGCACCACCGCCTCGAACCGATGGGTGTAGTCCATGTTCAGGCGCATGCTGGCGAGCGAGCGGATGTTGGGCGGCCTCATGAGATCAGGTGGGAATCAACGACGAAGTGATTGCTCGGTCCGGGGGATGGCAACCTTTTCAAGCCGCGTCCGCGCTGGGCGTTTTCTTGCTTTCATCGCGGAAAAGCAGCGCAAACACGACCATGACGGCCACCGCAAACGCGGCGGGCAGCCACCAGAACTGTTGCCATTGGGCGAGCGTGAGGCCGTCGGCGTCCTGCAGGAAGTTGTTGAACACCGCGCCGGCGGCTTGGGCGCCGATCAACATGCCGGCGCCGTAGGTCACAAGCACGAGCAGGCCCTGGGCTTGGCCACGGATTTGGTCGTTGGATTTTTGGTCCACGTAGATCTGGCCGGTGACAAAGAAGAAGTCGTAGCAGATGCCGTGCAGGGCGATCCCACCAATGATCATCCAGGTCACTTGATCCGGAGCCCCGAGGGCGAACAGGGCGTAGCGCAGGGCCCAGGCGGCCATGCCGATCATCAGCATCCACTTCACGCCGAGCCGGGCGAACATCAGCGGCATGATGAGCATGAAGCCGACCTCGGACATCTGACCGATGGTCTGGGTGCCCGCGATGTTTTGGAAGCCGGTCGCGCCGAGGTAGAGCTGGGTGAAGTTGTAATAGGCCGCCAGCGGGATGCAGATCAGGAAGGAGCAGGCGAGGAAGACGAAGAAGGAGCGACTGGCCAGAGCGCGGAAGGCGTCCACCCCGATGATCGCACTGATCGAAACTTTTTTGCCGGCGCCGGATGGCGGCGTGTTGGGGAGAGAGAAACAGAAGATGCCCAAAATGATGGAGGCGATGCCGGCGGTATAGAGCGGGGCCGCGGTGGCCTCTGCCACGGTGCCCATGGCCTTACCCAAACCGAAGGAGATAAACAGTCCGGCCACGATCCAACCGAGCGTGCCGAATACCCGAATCTTGGGGAACTGTTTCTCCTGATCCGTGATGTGGTGAAATGCCAGGGAGTTGGAGAGCCCGAGGGTGGGCATGTAACAAAGGTTGTAAACCAGCAGCGCCAGAATGAATGCCGTGGGATTGCCGGTGAGTTGCGGGGCGAACAGCAGCACGGCCCCGCCTAACAGGTGCAGCACGGCCAGCACCTTTTCGGTCGCGAAGAAACGGTCGGCCACCAAACCCAGCGCAAACGGCGCGATGATCGCGGCGATCGGATTCACCGTAAACGGCCAGTGGGTCAGGTTGGCCATGTCGTTGGCACTCATATAAACGGCAATGGAGGTGAACCAGGCTCCCCAGACAAAAAACTGGAGAAACATCATGGTGCTCAGACGGGCAGTGGGGGCAGTGTTCATGGGGAGGTATCAGGAGGGGAGGACCAGCGGTAAAAGGGAGAAAGTGGCCAACCCAGCGGCCCGACTCCAGTCTAGGTTCGCGATTCGTTCAAGACTGCGCCGCCGCCAATCTCGATTGCATCCGCCGGCGCTCTCTCAACATTCGGCGTATGTGGCTTCGGTATCTAGATAGGCTGCCGAGCGTGATCATGATCCTCGCGACGGCGGGCTGTTCATTTTCGTGGTCAGTCCCGGAAACGGAGAAGCCCCCGCCTGAGGCGGCAGCGCAACGGGTCTCATGGGACGATTTCAACTCCGATTGGTTGGCGGCCGCGATCTTCGCTGAAACCAACCGGATGCGGCGGGAACATGATCTGCCCCGTTTGCGCAGTCACCGCAAATTAGGCGGGGCGGCTGACTTGCAGGCGACCACCGTTTTGATGATGGGTGTCGCCTCGCATCATAACCCCATGGCCGGCCGCGCCAACGTCATGGACCGCGTCCAGGCGGAAGGAGTGCGAGCTCAGGATGCCTGGGAAAACGTGGCGTCCACCTCGGTGCGGGTTGCCCAGGGCGGCGGAGCCGTGCGCATCGTGCTCAATGAGGGCCGGCGTCTCCGGGTCGATGATGAAACCGGCGAGCCCTTGACCTGGCCAACCTACGAGGAGTTGGCGTCTAGGATCGTCCGACAGTGGATGGGATCTTCGGGGCACCGCGCCAACATTCTACAGACCGAAGCCGACTATATGGCTTGCGGCGTCGCCATGGGCCGGACCCCACTTGGGGCCGAGGTAGTCCACTCCGTCCAGGTCTTCATCTCCCGCCCCTCATCATGACCCCATCCGAATCTGAAGCATCTTCCCCCCTGCGGTGGGGCATCATCTCAACCGGCCATATCGCCGGCGTATTCGCGGGAAACCTGGCGGGGTCCCGGCAGGGCCGCTTGATGGGGGTAGGCAGCCGCAGCGACGCCTCCGCCCACTCGTTTGCCGCCAAGTGGGGAATCGGTCGGGAACATGCTCACGGGTCACTCGCCGGCCTGCTCGCCGACGAGCACATCGATGCCGTCTATGTGGCCACCCCGCACCCGATGCATCACGACGCCGTGATCGCGGCGCTGCGCGCCGGCAAGCACGTGCTGTGTGAAAAACCGTTTGCGATGTCACTCGCCGAGGTCGATGCGATGCAGCAAACCGCGCGGGAACACCGCCGCACCCTGATGGAAGCCTGGATGTATCGGTGCCATCCCCAAACGGAGCGGGTGCGGGCCATGATTGCCGACGGCGCGATTGGCCGGCTCCGGCATGTACAGGCCACCTTTAGTTTTCACGCCCAATTCGATCCCGCCGGTCGTCTGTGGGATCGGCGTCTCGGAGGCGGAGGCATCCTCGACGTCGGTGGGTATCCGCTCTCCTACGCCCGGTTGCTGGCCGGGGCGGCGGTCGGACAACCGTTTGCCGAGCCCGAAGTAATGCAGGGGGTGGGGGTGTTGCATCCGGAGTCGGGGGCCGATGCCCAGGCCAGTGCAGTGCTCCGGTTTCCCGGTGACGTGACGGCGGAGATTTCCTGTGGCACGTGGGTCAACCAGCAGAACCGCGTGCGGATCTACGGGAGCAAAGGCTCGATTGAAATCCCGTCACCCTACGTGGTCTCCCGCGAGGGCGATCCAACCGAGCTTGTGTGGCACCGAGACGGGCGGGAGGAACCGGAGATGGTGACAATTACCCCTGACCGTGGGGTCTATGCCTACGAGGCGGACGCGTTTGCCACCGCCGCGGCGGCAGGAGCGATGGAAGTGCCGCAGTGCCCGTGGGCCGACACCCGGGGCAACGTGGCGGCCCAGCTTGAATGGTGCCGGCAAGTGGGGGTGGACTACGCATAAGCCCTCATATTTTGCGGGTGGATTTATGAATGCAGCTCGTTTGTAGTAGCGAGGTTGTCCCAAGATTTTTCATGAAACGACTCAGCCCGATTATCGCTTTCGCTTTTGTTTTGTCCGTAGTGGTGCTCCCCCTGTGGGGAGCAGACGGATCAGCCACGACACGCGACCGCTCGCCGGCCGCGCCGGTGGCCACCACGGTCGCCGCCGTCACCGGCATCGCCATTTCCCCGCTGCTCGGCACGGGCGCGTATGGCGCTTACCGCTACTTTAGCACGCCCTCCGAAGACCGGCATACGCTGCCGTGGTTCGCCAAAATTGGCTTCTGGTTGCCGGCCATGGGATTGGTGGGGGCGGTCGCGGCCAAGGACGCTGCGGGTGCCGCCTTGCCTCCCGGATGGAAAAAGCCCCTCGACGTGCTTGATACGGTGGAAAACAAGGCCACGGGCCTCGTCGCCGCGGGGGCGGTGGTGCCCTTCACGATGGCTTCGTTGTCCAAGATGATCGTGGGAAGCGGCGAGCCCACGGCGCTCAACCCGGAGGTCCTTTCCATGAGTGGTATGGCCACCATTCACATGGCGGCCATCGATTGGTCCTGGTTGCTCAACATTCTGACGGTTCCCTTCGGTATCGCGATCTACGCCATCGTCTGGATGGGTTCGCATGCGATCAACGGACTGATCCTGCTCAGCCCGTGGGGTGCCATCGACGCCGCCCTCAAGGCCGGCAAAACCGCGCTGTTGGGCTTGGTCACGCTGACTGCTCAACTCGATCCGATGATCAGTGCGGTGCTTTCGCTGGTGGTGATCGTGATCGCTTGGTTCATCGCCGGATGGTCGTTCCGTTTGACGATCTTCAGTTGGATTTTCTGCTGGGACTTCTTCAGCCGACGCAACCGGCGCTTTTCGGTTGGCATGCACCAGACCAGTGTGTTCGCCGGGGTGGGGTTGAAAGGGGTTCCGCAGCGGACTTACGGCGACATCGCCCGGGACGATGCGGGCAACAACACCTTTGTTTACAAACCTTGGATGGTCATGCCGCAAAAACGGGTGCCGTTCCCGGATGGCGCTGATTTGGCGGCGGGTCGGGGCGCGTTCTTCTCGAACGTGACCGACGGCGAGAAAGAAATTTTAGTGCTGCCGCCCCGTTACCGCTCGCACGAAGCGGAGCTGGCCAGCCTCTACGGATTCAAGCGTGGCGTGGAGCCCATCGGCCTGAACAAAGCGTGGAGCTGGTTGCGGGGAGCCATCGGACTTGGGCCCAAGCGCCGGGACCCGGTCACGGCATAAACCGCATCTCCCATGAAAACCCGGATGATGCGTTGGAAAGAGGGGAGCTGGCAGGGAGCCGGTGAACCTTGGCCCGGCGCACAGCTGGTGTTGCTCTTTGGCTCGGGAGAGGTGCTGCGGGATGACGGGGCTCGAGGCCGGTTGCGCGCGGCCCCCCCCGCCGCTGACATCGTGGGGTGCAGCACGGCCGGGGAAATTCTGGCCTCGACGGTGAGCGACGAAGGGGCCGTAGCGCTCGCGTTGGAGTTTGATTCCACGTCGGTGCGAGTGGTGCGCCGGGAAGTGGACTCGGCGGAGGTGAGCTTTGATGCCGGAGCGATGATGGGTCGGGCCCTTGCCGACGACGGGCTGCGCCATGTGGTGGTGCTCAGCAACGGACTCCAGATCAATGGCACGCAGCTGGTCGCCGGCCTGCGTTCGGAGTTGCCCGCGGAGATCAGTGCGACGGGTGGTTTGGCCGGAGACGGTTCGCGGTTTCAGGACACGACGGTCGTGCACAACGACGAGGTCAGTTCGGCGGGGGTCATCGCGGTCGGACTCTACGGACACAACCTGGAGGTCCGGTGGGGCTCGGCGGGCGGCTGGGAGGCGTTCGGACCGCGGCGCCGGGTTACCAAAAGTGAAGGCAATGTGCTCTTCGAGCTGGACCAGCAACCGGCACTGCAACTCTACAAAACCTACTTGGGCGAGCGGTCGGTCGGTCTGCCGGCGACCGGATTGTTGTTCCCGTTGGAACTCCTTCCCGTGAGCGAAGGCGAACCCAGCTTGGTGCGCACCATTCTCGGGGTCGATGAATCCACCCAGTCCCTGACCTTTGCCGGTGATGTGCCGAAAGGCCGCAGCGTGCGGCTCATGAAATCCACCATTGATAAACTGATTTGGGGGGCTGAAACCGCCGGCAGCATGGCCGGCCAGCCTGAGATCGCTCCTGAGTTTGCGCTGCTGGTCAGCTGCGTGGGCCGCCGGTTGGTGCTTGATCAACGCGTCGAAGAAGAGATCGAGGCGGTGCTGGAGGAGTTGGGGAACCCCGCCGGCGCTGTCGGCTTCTACTCGTATGGGGAAATCGCCCCCGGGGGGGTCACTCATGGCTGCGAACTCCACAATCAGACCATGACCCTCACAACCCTGGCGGAGCGCTCCACGTGAACGACTCGGAGATGCATCCCCTGCTCAAGCGGCAGCTGAAAAAGACTCTCAAGAACGTGGCGGTCGATGATGGTCCATGGCCGGAGTTTTTGGCCACGGTCAACGCGGCTTACAAGCAGGCGGACCAGGAACGCGAGTTTGTGGAGCGCACGCTTAATGTCGTTTCCGAGGAATTGACGGCGGCCAACGATCAGATCCGCCGCGATGCGGAAAACCAACTGGCTCGTCTGACCGACTACTACTCGCGCACGCTCGATACCCAGAAAGGTTTGGTCCTCTGCTATCGGCGACTCCCGGATGGTGATTTTGAACATACTCTTTGCCGCGGGCAGTTGAGCCAGCGGATGGGCTACCCACCGGAACGCGTGGAGCACCATCGTCTCGGTAAAATTCTGCGCGGCCCGTTGCTGCGGAGGATGCAGCGTATCTACCAGGCCGGTTGGGTGGGGAAACTCAAAACCCTGGAGGGCGGCAGCAAGCGCCGGGGTATTCGGTTTCTGGCCGTGTTTCATCCGCTGAAAGAGAACGGTGTCACCACGGAAGTGATTGTTTCGGCTGTGGAGATCACCGACCTGAAAGACACGGAACGGGCGCTGCGCCAAGCCAAGGCCAAGGCGGAGGCGGCCGACCGCGCGAAGAGTGACTTCCTCGCGGTCATGAGCCATGAGATCCGCACCCCCATGAACAGCGTGATCGGGTTCACCAGCTTGTTGCGCACCACCGAGCTCACCGCCGAGCAGGAGCATTTTGTAAAGATGATCGAGTCCTCGGGCGAAGGACTGCTCGAGATCATCAACGATGTGCTCGATATCTCCAAAATCGAAGCGGGCCGTTTGGAACTTTCGGTTGAGCCGGTCGAGCCGGTCGTGCTGGCGCATGAGATCGTCGCGATGATGCAGTCGCGCACCGACGAAAAAGGGATCAAACTCCGGTTCAACGTCGCTCCCGGGGTGCCCGATCAAGTTAACACCGACCGCGCTCGCCTGCGCCAGATTCTGATCAATCTGATGGGCAACGCGATCAAGTTCACCGCCGAAGGATCGGTGTCATTGGATATTGAATACGGTGCGGCAAACATGCTGTCGTTCAAGGTCACTGATACAGGAATCGGCATTCCGCCTGAAGGCATCGAGCGGCTGTTCAAGCCGTTCAGTCAGGTCGACTCCTCCACCACGCGAAATTTTGGCGGCACCGGTCTGGGGTTGGCCATCTGCAAGCGACTCAGTGAAGCCATGGGGGGTGGTATCGAAGTCACCAGTGAGGCCGGCCAGGGGTCCTGTTTTTCGTTCACGGTCTCTGCGCCCGAAGTCACCGAGGCTCTTGCGCCGCTTGCCGAGGGGGACTTGCCGCCGGACGCCCAGTTCCTCAAAGACACGGACGATAATCCCTCGCTGTTGGTGGTGGACGACAATCCCATCAACCGGAAGGTGCTGGGAATGATTCTGAAAGTTGGCGGCTATGGGAAAGTGGATTTTGCCGAGAATGGCGCCCAAGCCGTCAATCACGTGAGGGATCACGCCACCGACATCGTTTTCATGGACGTCGAGATGCCCGTGATGGACGGAATGACGGCCTCCCGGGAAATCCGGGCTTTGGCGCGGACCACCGACCAGATGCCCTGGATCATAGGTCTCAGCGCCAATGTTTGGCGCGATACGGTGGAGCGGGCGCTCGCTTCCGGGATGAACGACTATCTTTCCAAGCCGGTGAAACGAGAAGATGTGGGGGCTTCGATTAGAAAACGCTCCCGACCGTAGGTGGGGAAATCCCGAAAATCAGCCGGCCGAACAGGGTGAATGGTCCGCTTGTTTTTGGTGGATCAATCGGTAGTTTCGCGGGTCCCTCTGTAGCCTGAACCATGAACCTACGACTGATTAAACTCCTAGCTCTGTGCGGCTTCCTCGCTTCGATCCCGCTGCAGGCCCAAAACTCCAGCTTCCGGGGTGGCGGCGGCGTTTCGTCTCGCTCCTACGAGCGCGATGGACTCGACCGTGTATGTCGAATACGTCGGCGGGGAGGGCCGTGGTGGCGGTTTTGAGAATGGCAGTGGCCTGACCCTGCTGCGTTGGCAAAGGAACCCTCAGGGTGAGGTGTTGGCCTTCAGTCAGGCAGACCTGAAACGACGGGAAAAACTGGTTTCCGGGGTCACCCTTGCAGGCGTGGTGGGCGACAGTCCGTTCACTCGGTTTACGGGCAGCGGCGGATCGCAGTTGCCGGCTGCCTTTATCAACGTTCAACGCAACTCGGGATGGGGAGATGCGCGGATTCGATTGGCTCACCTGCCGTCCTGGGCCTGCCTGTTGTTCTGTCTTTCTCCCGTTTATCCCTGAATTGAATATGAAACTTCGATCCGCAATGATGGCGTGCTTGAGTGCCGCCTCCCTCTCCGCCGCGACTCCGGTCGTGCTCTCCACCGATATTGCCGGCGATATTGATGACACTTGGGCCTTGGCCCACATCCTCCGGTCTCCCGAACTTGATCTCAAAATGGTGCTCACCGAAACCGGTGAAGCCCGTTACCGGGGATCGGTCGCCGCCAAGATGCTCGAGGTCGCCGAGCGCTCGGATGTAGATATCGCGTTGGGCCTCACCTCGGGGGTGATGGAGGACAAGGACCGCCATCAAGGTCCCTGGGTCGCTGATTACGATTTGGATGCCTACCCGGGCTCCGTGCATGAAGACGGGATTCAGGCATTTATTGATTTGGTTCGTGCTGCTGACGAACCGGTAACGGTCATTGCCATCGGTCCCGTGCCCAGTCTGGCCGCTGCGATCGAACGGGCGCCCGCTATAGCTGGAAAATGCCACCTCACCAGCATGCGCGGGGCTTTCGACACAGGTTACGGGGGCGGGCCCGTGGACGCTCCCGAATACAATGTGCGGGCCGCGGTGCCAGCGCTCCGCACCGTCTTCGACGCGGGTTGGAAGTCGATCAAGATTACCCCGCTTGATACCTGCGGATTGGTTGCTCTCGATGGCGAAAACTACCGCCGGCTCTGGAATGCGGTTGATGATCCCGTTATCCGCGGGGTGATCGAAAACTACGCGGTTTGGGCTCCCCGGGTTCCGTGGATGGATGGACTTTCACTGCTGACCCATTCGACTTCCACGCTCTTCGATGATGTGGCCGTCTACATGGCCTACGGCGATGACTTCATCGAATACGAAACCATTCGCTTCCACATCACGGACGAAGGTCACACCATTCGCGACCCTCAAGGCCCGCACGAGGCCGAAGTCGCCATCCGCTGGACGGATCTCGCAGGCTTCGAGTCTTGGCTCACCGCCCGCCTCCTCGGCGAGCTATAGGCGAAGGGGTCATGTCGTTACATGTTAATTTTTAGCCCACATCCTGGGTGAGGAGGCGATATCCGGGCCTCAAAATTTAACATATAACGACATGACCCCGTTTAGCGGGAGCGCATTTCGGCTTGGCGCATGGGCATGCTGTCGATCAGGGCGAAGAGGGTTTCCATGTCCAGGGGCTTGGACTGGCGCCATTTGCGGCCGCCGTCTTTGCCGATCAGGGTGACCTCAAAGGCTCCAGCCCCTGAGCGCGTTTTTACCACCAGATCCCGCTCGGCCATCGCCGCGGCATTGGCGGCAAATCGCGTTTCCTGCTCTTTAAACGCGGGATCATCTTGGGACGGTGTTTCGACGATGATGACCCGGTCCTTCCAGCGGTGGCTGGCGAGGTCGTCGGTTCGCTCGACGGGAATGTGCACTTCGTAAGTTTTCATAAACCAAGGGGTGAAGGGACCGTTCCAATAGACACCGTAAGCCTCTCCGCTCGCGCGCAGGTCGGATTGGCCGGCCAACCAGGTTTGAAGTTCGTCGCGAGTTTCCTCGAAATTGGACTCGTTGTAGCCCCCCTTGGCGCCGCGGACCGCGACCAAACGCTCTGGCACCTCGATCACTTCGACCCCGTTTTTGCTTCCAGCCACTTTGTCGACTTCACTCTCGGCGACCCAGAAAATCATGGCGGAGTCGTCAATCGTCGCCTCGACGGGGGTGGTCATGGCGATGTCGTGATCCGAAATATAGCGGAACAGGGGACGGAAAAGTTTCCCGCCGTTGTCGAAATAGTTCCCGGGCGCTTCCGACTTCAGCAATATTCCGGACGGAAGGGTTTTGACCTCGGTCTGGCCGGGTTCGGTGGGAGGGAAAGCTTCGGCGGCGGCCATGACGGAAGACGTGAAAAGGCTGAGAAATAAAACCACCGCGATGAGCGGGTGGTGGGGGGATCGACTGAGCATGGCATTCATTTTACCAGCGGCCGGACGGCCGTGAATCCGCCGTCGATGGGAATGACTTGGCCGGTGATGCGGCTGGCCTGTTCACTCAGCAGCCAGGCCATAGCAGATGCGACATCGTCGGCCGCCTGCAAACCGGCCAACGGATACTGTTTGGTGGCGGCGGCTCGGAAGGCGTCGGACTTCAGGAGTGGAGCGGTCAGCGGCGTGTCCGTCAGCCCCGGTGCCACGACGTTGAAACGCAGTGATTGCGCGGAGTAGGTAGCCGCGGCACTGCGTACCAGCGCTTCGATTCCGCCTTTGGCGGCGGCGATGGCCTCATGATTGGCCACCCCGATCCGCGCGACCACGGAACTGGCAAAGACCGCGCTGCCCCCGGCCTTGGCGGCCAGTCTTTGGTTGATCCACGCGTGGAGAACGTGGAACGAGCTATCGAGGTTTACCCTTATCGTCTCCGCCCAAGCCGCCGCCCTCGTGCGATGCAGAGGGGTCAACAGCGTGTTCCCCAGGCAATGGGCCAGGCCGAACGATGCTTCCCCGGCCGCCTCGGCGGCGTTCTCCAAGAGTTGGCGAGCGCCCTCCTCAGAGGTGCAGTCACCGGAGATTTTGTGGGTGGCCTCGATGCTATCGAGACGGTCGAGGTCACGACTGGCAGCGACGACGGTATGACCGGCGGCTTGGAGTTGTGAGCACAAGGCGGAGCCGATGCCACCGCTGGCCCCCGTGACGAGAATGGTGCGAGATGCACTCATAGCGTGAAAGATGGTTAAACCGGCGCTTTACCAGCGCTGGGTGTAAGCGAGAGCGAGCAGGAGCGACGGATCGTAATCGGTGCGCGCCAGCAGGCGGCCACTGGAGTCTTCGAGCTCCAGCTCACCACCGACCACCGTGCCGACATAGAGGTCGAGACTGCCACCGTTTTCAAAATCCCGGGAGGCGCGGACGAATGCGGCCGCACCCTCGTTTTGGCCGAAGCCGTCAGGCGCGGGTCCCACGTCGTTGAGGGCGAACCGATTGACCCGATAGCCGCCGCCAAAACCAATTTCCCAGCCGGTCAGGCCAGTGTAGACAAATTCGAGCCCGGCGGGACCGCTGGGTCCGGGACGGAATGGATTCGATAGCCGCCAATTTTCGGACATCTGCCAGTAAACGAAGATGACCGGGAACCCGCTCGTGTCCTCCAGGCCGTAAAAGGCACCGCCGCCGATGCCGAGGGTGAGTTCGCGACTGAAGGTCTTGGTGTAGCCAAATATGGCACCGAACTCGATGGTGTCACTGAAGTCTGCCCCCGACTCCCCCGTGGACGTCAGGCTGGGCATGAGAAACAGGGAGGATTCCCGATCGATGGCGTAGCGATATTGCAGGCTAACCTGCATCTGGTCGATGTCCTCCCACGGGCTGAACCCGCCCACCGCGGGCACACCTTCGAAAGAGTAGCCGAACATGGTGTAGCTCAGCCCGCCGCCGATGGAGCTGCCGTCTTCGAGTCCGCGGATGGCGCCAAATTTGAAGCCCAGCCGATGGATGCTCACGTCGCCTCCGGCATCCAGATCGGCGGAATCTTGATACACCCCGACGACCTCTGCGGCGTAATAGGTTTTCCCGGCGGGGATGGGAGGCCCCATCTGGGCGGTCGCAGGGATCGCCGTCGCGGTTAACAGGCACAGTAGTGATAGGAATCTCGTTTGCATTGTAGGGGTGAAACGGGCTCCCAGAGCAAGGGCTTGTCAACCGGCAACACCGGTTTGTTACGCTTTTGTCTAAAAATCAAAATCTAACCTATCTTACTCCAAACGAGCAAGATTGGTTACTGTGATCACCAGCGACCGTAGGGTGGCCGGCCATAGTAGCCTCCGCTGGAATATCCCACCGAAACGGAGTTGCGGGTGCCGTAGGGACCGGTTGAGGTGCCCACCCCGTAGCTCATGCCGGTGGAGGGGTTGTAGCCACTCATGCCAACTCCGACGCTCATGTTCTCACAGCCGGAGAAGAGGAAAGCTGAAACTACCAAAGCGCCACCCAAGGCGAATCGTTTGATCTGGGTAGGTAGGATTTTCATTCGAAGTCGTAGGATTGGATCACAAAGGGCTCACCGGTTGGACCCTGGAGAAGGGCAACCGTTCCGCCGCGGATTTCCGGGTCGGGCTCGAGAATGACGTTGGCCTGCATCGCCTTGGCGAGTGCGACAGTCGCGCTGACATCGGGCACGCGAATGAAGGGTACCCAGTGGGGCCTGACATCTTCGGTTTGGAGCTCCAGCAGTCCGGCGCGGGGACGCCCCTTGGTCACCATGGTCGAATACCCATCGCGATTGACCCCTTCCGGCGCTTTGAACTCATAACCAAAAACCGCTCCGTAGAACGTCTTAGCCTTGACCTCGTCGTGAGTCCAGAGCTCGTTCCACAGCCAATTTCCGAATGGCACGACCCCCTCCTTGGGATCCCCGGACGACGACTGCGTGATGATGAAAAGGGCTTCCTGATCGTCGCTGACAAACGCGGCCCGGCCGCGATCCGGCACTTCCCGGGCGGGTTCGATGACCCGGCCACCGGCGGCGACGGCCTTCTCCACCGCCGCATCGACGTCGGACGAAGACAGATTGAGCAGCCATTCGCCGGAGGGATTTTCCTTCTCTCCCTCTTCAAAGGTGAACATTCCCCCGATCACGTTACCGCGATCGCGGATGATGGTGTATTCCCGTTCGCCAAAACCGATTTTTTCGAAATCCCAGTTGAACAGTTGTCCGTAAAACGCCTTCGAGACCTCCAGATCACGGGTCGCCAAGTCATGCCAGATGACTTGGCCCGGATTGGATTCTCCCGTCGGTTCAGGGGAAATCGGAGGGAGTTTGGAAACCGGGGTAGCGCAGCCGGCCAACAAGGCCACGCTTACTACCAAAGCGGAGGACAGAAGTCTCATGACCGGAGCTATACTTCGGTGCCTGCGATTGGCAAGCGCCGGAAAGGGCAGGGTTTATCCGTTCGCGTGGCCGAGGGTTTTTTCCTGGCGACCGCGGTTGGATTCCAGGGGACCGTGGCGACGGGATGCGTTTAAGGTCTCATAGAACTGATCCATGTCCGTAACCGTCTGGGCTTGGATTTCCTGCAGGGTCCGGCGGTAGCTTTCAGAAGAGCGCCCGCCGACAATGATACCCACCTTGGAAGGGAGCAAACGTCGCAGCATGCGCAATTGGGCGGGGAGGTCGGGATCGTCGGGTGGATGCACCAGGCTCAGCGCGACCATATTGGCTTCGGAACGGATCGCGGCTCCCGCGATCTCCGAAGCGGGGAGGCTGGGCCCGAGATGAATCACATGCCAGCCGGCAGAATTGGCTGCCGCTGCCGACACCACCGCGCCAAACTCATGGAGCTGTCCCGCGGGAGTCACAGTGATCAGCACTGGAGCGTTACGACTCGCGGAGTAAGATTGAACATGACCGAGGAGGTAAGTGCGGAGAGCGGCGCTCGCGAAGTGTTCGTAGGCGGCGGTGAGTTCTCCTTCACACCAGAGACGACCGATGTGTTGCATCAAGGGGATGACCACCTTGGTCAGCATGCCTTGGTAACCGAGTTCGACAGAGGCTTCGTCCAACGCTTTGCGGAGTTCATCCACATCCATCGAGTCTATCGCTTTGAAGGCGGGTCTGACGGCAGGGGGCAAAGATTCTTCGTTGGCCGATGTTGGCGGGGCCGATTCCCGGGCGGATTCCTTGATTTCGGCATTTTCCTGAGCGAGCTGGCGCAAAGTTTCAGTCGGCAAAGATGCGATATTGCCAATGCGATGGCCTTCCTGGGTGCATGAGAAAAGGAGGCTCAGCCGTTCTACATTTTCATCCGAATAGAGGCGACGGTTGGTCTCCGTCCGGTCGGGTGAGAGGGCGCCATACCGCTTCTCCCACATCCGAATGAGGTGGGAAGATACCCCACTGCGTTCTGAGGCGATCTTAATCGAATAGCGAACTTCTGACATGATGAAAAACGTTAACAAATGTTTAACAAAAGGAAAGGCTTAGATGAACTATTTAAGGAATATTACCTAAAGACATAGTAAGCAGGTAGAACCAAATTGGGAACAAATAGACACAAAAATTAGTCAATAGGTTGTCGTCTCAAAATAAATGAGACAAAATAGACACAAACCTAACTTTGGCTCCGGCCAATCAATCCAAAACTACCATGAAAAAATTAAGCAGCTACCTCCTAGCCCTCTCGCTGGTCTCTGCGCCCGCCTTCGCAGCCGGGCACATTTCCGACGACCACGTTGAAGTTAAAAATCTTTCCACTCGCGGAATGGTCAGCCCCGGCGAGGGGACGATGATCACCGGAGTCTCTGTCGAAGGCGACGGCACCGACTACGTGCCGGTTCTTTTTCGCGGGGTCGGTCCATCCCTCGCGGAGTTCGGCGTCGCCAACGCGGCGGGAGATCCCGCCATCACCCTGTTCAAGGGTTCTGATTGGATCGCCACCAATGACAACTGGGGCACTGCCCAACCTTCCGCCATCCGCGCCTCGGGCCTCGCTCCCATGAACGAAAACGAGTCGGCCCTTATCGCCAACCTCGTTCCCGGCACTTACACCCTGCACCTGAGTGGCGACCATGCCGGGGTGGCCCTCTCCGAAGCCTACTTCATCGAAGAAAAGTCTGTCCCCCAGAATCTCATTGATGCGGGTAATTTCACCACGCTCGTCGCGGCGGTGCAGGCCGCGGGCCTCCTGGATACCTTGCTTGGCCCGGGCCCTTACACCCTGTTTGCTCCGACCGACGAAGCGTTTGCCAAATTGCCCGACGGCACGGTCGAGGGTCTGCTGAACGACATCCCAACCCTTTCCAACATCCTCCTCTACCACGTCGTATTGGGCCAGGAGGTCATGGCCGCTGATGTATCCACCAACCCCGTCGTGATGGCCAACGGCAATGTTGCCAGCCTCTCCGTCGAAAACGGAGTCATGATCGACAATGCCAACATCGTCGAAGTCGACTGGATGGGCACCAACGGGATCATTCACGTCATCGACACTGTCATCATCCCGGGCGACGCTCCGGCGGGCCAAACGATCGTCGAAAATCTGATCGCTCAGGGTAACTTCACGACGCTCGTCGCCGCCGTTCAGGCCGCCGGCTTGGTGGACACGCTCAACAGCGCTGGCCCGTTCACGCTCTTCGCGCCGACCGATGCCGCTTTTGCCAAGCTCCCCGAGGGTACCGTCGAGAACCTGCTCGATGACATCCCGACGCTCACCGACATTCTCCTCTATCATGTGATCTCCGGAGCCAAAGTTGAGTCCTCCATGGTCACTGCGGGTGACGTCATGATGGCCAACGGCGATTCCGCCACGCTCTCCACCGATGGTGGCGTGATGATCAACGACGCCAACGTTACCGGTGTCGACTGGCAGAGCTCCAACGGAGTCATCCACATCATCGATTCGGTCATACTGCCTCCGATGTAAACTTTGGGTTCATCCCATCATCCCTGTAATCGGGTCGGCCTGCGGGCCGGCCCGTTTTCGTTTACGAGGCGAGCCCTGCTGCTGCCGCCGTTCGATGGTGGTTAGGTCTGTGCCGGGACCCCGCGGGCACCCCGGGTTGGCGCCCCCGAAGGGGGTAAGCGCTCGCCTGATTTTCCCGATGAACTGATTAACCTCGCCCAGCGTTCCGCGCGCGACGACATCTTGCCGGAATGGAAAACCGTCGCGATGGCCGAGCTTGCCCGGGCGGACGCTCCCTTCTTGGATCAACCGTTCCCCCTGTCATCGCATTAACCCGTTTTGTATGAAAGCCCTCGTTCTCACCGGACCCTCGCAGTTTGAACTGCAGGATGTCCCCCAACCCCAACCCGGTCCCGGCGAAGTGCTGATTAAAGTGATGGCCTGCGGCATCTGCGGCAGTGACGTCCACGGCATGGATGGAAGCACCGGACGCCGTCAACCGCCTGTCATCATGGGTCACGAAGCTTCCGGGGTGGTCGATGGCCTCGGCGAAGGAGTGGCCGATTTTGCGTTGGGTGACCGCGTGACGTTTGATTCGACGGTCTATTGTGGCGCCTGCCCCTACTGCCAATCCGGCCAAATCAATCTGTGCGAGGACCGCAACGTCATTGGCGTTTCCTGCGACGATTACAACCGGCCGGGAGCCTTTGCCGAATATCTGGTTGTGCCGGAGCGCGTGCTGTATCGTTTTGGGCCGGCACTCGATTTCCCGCGGGCCTGCATGGTTGAGCCGCTTTCCATCGCTTTCCACGCCGTTCGGCAGACGCCGCTGGCCCTGGGTTCGACGGTATTGGTCATCGGTGCCGGTATCATCGGACAGATGGTGGTGCAAACGGTGCGGCGGGCGGGGTGCGGTCAGTTGATTGTCGCCGATCTGGAGGACTCTCGTCTGGCGGTGGCCTCCAGGCACGGAGCTGATCACGTCATCAACTCAAGCAAGACCGATATGCTCGCCAAGGTTCACGAGCTCACGGCGGGGCAGGGAGTCGATGTGGTGCTGGAAGCAGTCGGGGCAGAGCCTTCCATCCGCGCGGGTGTCGCCAGTTTAAAAAAAGGCGGGGTCATGACGGTGATCGGAAACATCGCCCCCAACATCAGTTTCCCCATCCAAGACGTCGTCACGCGCGAGTTGACCATCCAAGGTTCCTGCGCCTCGGCCGGGGAGTGTCCCGCTTGTGTCGAGTTCCTCGAACGCGGCTGGATCGATGTGGGCGTTGCCATCAGTGAGG
>CAKZMS010000389.1 GCA_937128785.1 uncultured Opitutaceae bacterium
CGCCACCACATCGAACTGAAACGCTTCAAGTTCGCCCAAGAGTCCATTGAGCCTCAACTCGCCGTCCAGCGGGCCGAGGTCGCCCGCCTTGAAGCGCAGGCGCGTCTCCGCCAAGCCGAAGCCGAAGCATTAATCGTTCGCGCTGGCATGACCGGCGTGCTTTCCGCACTGCCGGTTGAAGTAGGCGCCCAGATTCAACCGGGGCAAAACGTAGCCCGCGTCGCTGATCCCACTGACTTGAAGGCCGAGATCCGCATCGCCGAGACCCAGGCCAAGGACATCATGATCGGTCAGCTGGCTCGAGTGGATACCCGCAACGGTATCGTCGAAGGCCGGGTGGTTCGCATCGATCCGGCCGTGCAAAACGGCACCGTGTTGGTCGATGTGACGCTTGAGGGCGAGCTGCCGCGCGGCGCCCGACCCGACCTATCCGTCGATGGCACCATCGAACTCGAGCGCCTCGATGATGTGGTTTTCGTCGGCCGCCCCGCATTCGGCCAGGAACGTTCCACTGTCGGCATCTTCAAGCTTACCGAGGACGGCTACGCCAGCCGCACCCAGGTCCAACTCGGTCGTAGCTCGGTCAACACCATCGAGGTGGTCCGCGGCCTCGCTCCCGGCGATCAAGTCATCCTCTCCGACATGTCCCAGTGGGACGCCAACGACCGCGTGAAACTCAATTGAGTCTTTAACCGAATATTTCCTGCAACTCATCCCCCGCTCCGGGGTTATCTCCCATAACCAGCCTCTCCAAAAACCAACTCGAAACTACCATGTCTGAATCACTCATCAAACTCGAAGGCGTCACCAAGGTCTTCCTTACCGACGAAGTCGAAACCCACGCCCTGTCCGGCATCCACTTCGATATCAAGCAAGGCGAATACGTTTCCATTGCCGGCCCTTCCGGCTGCGGTAAATCCACCCTGCTCTCCATCCTGGGTCTGCTCGATACGCCGACCGATGGCACCTACCTTTTGAACAGTCGCCCCGTCCAAGGCCTCTCGTTGCCGGAGCGCGCGCGGATCCGCAACCGTGAGATCGGTTTCATCTTCCAGTCCTTTAATTTGATCGGCGACCTGACCGTTTACGAGAACGTCGAACTGCCTCTGACCTACCGCGGCATGCCCGCCTCCGAGCGCAAAGCCCGCGTCCTCGAGGCCCTCGAGAAAGTCGGCATGGGGCATCGCGCCAAGCATCTCCCCTCCCAGCTCTCCGGTGGTCAACAGCAGCGGGTGGCCGTGGCCCGCGCGCTCGCCGGTCATCCGGCCGTGCTCCTCGCCGATGAGCCGACGGGTAATTTGGACTCCAAGAACGGCGAGGCCGTCATGGAACTCCTGGACGAACTTCATCAAAACGGCGCGACGATTGTCATGGTGACCCACGACGCCCGCTTCGCCCGCAACGCCGACCGCACCATCCACGTTTTCGATGGTCGCGTGGTGCAGGAACAGGTCGAAACCGACCCCACCAGCTAACCCTTTGGTCGCTGATCCAGACCACCCCTTCCACCCGTCTTTCTGACGGATGGATGTTCAGATACAGTTAAAGTTGTAGTGTTGCACCAATGCGGTCGGCCCCACCAAACGGGGCCGGCCGTCTGGATCAGCTTCCGAGATTCCCACCGTCTTTCCCGCCTCGTCTGACCTGCCACTATGTTCGAAACCTTTTTTCAGGATCTCAAAATCGGCCTCCGCGTGCTGGTTAAGGAGAAGGCCTTCTGCGCGCTCGCCGTCTTTGTTTTATCCATCGGCATCGCCGCCGTGACCACCCAGTTCGCCATCATCAATGGCGTGTTGCTCACCGGCATGGATTTCCCCGAACCCGAGCGGATCGTCGATGTGCGCATGGTCGATCCGGAAGATTTCCAGCCCGACAATTTCAATTCGCGGATGACCACGCAGGACTACGCCGACATCGCAGACGCGGATGTCTGCATCGTCACCGCCGGTGTGCCCCGCAAGCCCGGCATGAGCCGCGATGACCTTTTGGGCATCAACCTCAAGGTCATGAAGTCCGTGGGTGACGGCATCGCCGCCAACGCATCGGACGCCTTCGTGATCTGCATCACCAACCCGCTCGACGCGATGGT
>CAKZMS010000390.1 GCA_937128785.1 uncultured Opitutaceae bacterium
TGGTGGATGTCACCAATTTGCGACGCAACTAGTATTCGGGAGATCGTCAGCGTCTACCACTCCCTACAACCTCCGCTATCCGGCGGAGGTTTTTTGGGCCCAGTTCCAACGCACGCATGAATGAAGGATTTTCATATTAGGACTTCCACCGTCGCATGAATATTTTTCAAGATGGAGGGGTTACGGTCTTGGCAACCCCTGGTCGGCCAGCACCGAATTCCCCAAACCCCACTCCTACATACTGATGCGAATCAACCTGCTTCGACGCACCGCGGGCCTGGCCGGCCTGTTGGTCCTGCCTCACGTTGCCTCAGCCCAAGAAACCGCCCCGGCATTGGACTCCGGCGACACCGCCTGGATGCTCACCGCCACCGTGCTGGTGCTTTTTATGACCCTGCCGGGTCTGGCTCTATTCTACGGCGGTCTTGTCCGCGTGAAAAACTACCTGTCGGTGCTCATGCACTGCTTCACCATCGCCTGCCTCGCCTCCGTGTTGTGGGTAATCGGCCTCTACAGTCTGGCGTTTTCCGAGGGCAGCGCCTGGATCGGCGACTTCCAACATCTGCTGCTGCGCGGGATCACCGCGGACGAACTCAACGGCGGCACGTTCCCGGAGACGATCTTTGTGATGTTCCAGATGACCTTCGCGATCATCACCCCCGGACTGATCGTCGGCGCGTTCGTCGAGCGGATGAAATTCAGCGCCATGATGCTCTTCAGTGCACTGTGGCTGATCATCGTCTACACTCCCGTGGCTCACTGGGTGTGGGGTGGCGGCTGGATGATGCAGGCCGGCACCCTGGACCTGGCCGGCGGTATCGTCGTCCACGCAACCGCGGGTATTTCGGCCCTGATACTGGCCAAAGCGGTGGGGCCCCGACCGCAGTTCCCCAAGCACGTGCAGCCACCCCACAATCCCGCGATCGTCATGATTGGCGCCTCCATGCTTTGGGTCGGTTGGTTCGGCTTCAACGCCGGCAGTCAGGTTGCCGCCAACGGCGCGGCAGGCATGACCATGTTGGTCACGCACATTTCGGCGGCGGTCGCCTCCCTCACCTGGATGTTCATCGAGTGGAAACAAGCTGGTAAGCCCGGTCTCGTGGGCATCGTTACCGGCATGGTGGCTGGTCTCGCCACCATCACCCCGGCCTCGGGTAACGTCGGCCCGCTCGGTGCGATCCTGATCGGTCTGCTCGCCGGCTCCGTGTGCTACTTCTGCTGCGGTATCGTAAAGACCAAGTGGGGTATCGATGATGCTCTCGACGTCTTTGCCGTTCACGGCGTGGGCGGCATCATGGGATCCCTCCTTGTCGCCGTATTCGGCACCGCTGCCTTCGGTGGCACCGGCGTGGACGATATGGTCGGTCAACTCATCACCCAGGTTAAGTCCGTCGGCTTCACCGTGATCTGGTCTGCCATCGGCACCCTGATCATCATCGCAATCGTTAAGACCGTCACCGGTCTTCGTGTCGATCAGGACACTGAACAATCCGGCCTCGATCAAGCTGAACACGGCGAAAAGGCCTACCACCTCGACTAATCTCCCAACCGCTTCTGCTCCCATGAAACTCATCAAAGCCATCATCAAGCCCTACAAACTCGAAGAGGTGCGCGAAGCCCTCAGCGAAATCGGGGTATCCGGTCTGACGGTCAACGAAGCCAAAGGCTTCGGACGTCAAAAAGGTCACACCGAAATCTACCGGGGTAGCGAATACGTAATCGATTTTCTGCCTAAAACCGAAATCGAAACCGTCGTCCCCGACGATCTCGCCACCGCCGCCATCGAGGCGATCGTGAAGAGCGCCCGCACCGGCAAGATCGGCGACGGCAAGGTGTTCGTCCTGCCCGTGGAAGCTGCCATCCGGATCCGCACCGGCGAAAACGACGAAGCAGCCATCTAGAGGCGGGCGCACACGAGGTCCGCCCCTTCCCGGCCGCCGTAGGGGAAAGGCGTGACCACGCCCGCCTCCTGCTTCTCCGCTAAAGTCACCAGTGACGTGATCCCTGGCCGGAGACCAAAAACGGAGCCGTTCAATCCGCTCCTGCGGACTGGTCGTTCAGCGACCAATCGTAGGGTTGATACCCAATC